>JAEEZR010000011.1 GCA_016292035.1 Caryophanales bacterium | reverse complement strand
TAAAATTGCAATTAATATTTTAGATATATCTTTTCCTAATAGTGATAAAAGAATATCGATAATATTAATTAATAATAAATTATTTAATAAAATAGTTATTAAGAATACTCCAAGTAAAAGAGCTACTCTTTTTTTATTATTTAAAGTAAGAATAGATGTCATAAATATAAGAGATAACATTAGGGTTAATGAATTGATACTATCAATAACTCCTAGTACTATTCCTTTTATTATCAACCCTATATCTATTTTATTTGTGACTACTACTTGTTCTTGTTCTTGCTTTTCTTTTTCTTTCTTTTCTTCTTCTACTATTTGTAGATAATTAATAATGTCATCTTCTATTTCTTTTCCTACTTTTGCAGTATATCCTGCATAATATTTATCTAAAATGGTAGTAAATGGTACACTCGTATTTGTATCTAATCCAAACTTTTCTTTAGTTTTAATCATATACTCTCTACTATTTGAATCGTACCATGTATCATATTCGTATATTATTACTTTTTCTTCATATTTATTTTTAAGCTCATTTAAAAAAACAGCTTCTTCATCACTAATAACATCTTTTCCTCTAAAGAAATAGATGTTAACAGAATCTTCTTTTGTACTTACTCCTACTATATCTGCAGTCATATCACTATGATTTTCTGCATGCACAATAAGTGGAAAGATAATCAAAAATAATAATATAGTTGTCGTTATTTTTTTTACCATTCTAGTTCCCTTTTTTATTTTTTTAAACTTATTAATTTGTTATAACATAATTCAAACTTATTAAGGAATTCATCTATCTCTTCTTTAGTTGTTAGATGAGATAAACTTACTCTAATGCTGTGGCTAGCAAGATCTTCTCTTCCAGTAAGTGCCATTACACTTCTAGAATAATCCTTGGTAGAACACGCAGTTCTTGTCGAAATATATATGTCATATTCTTCTAGTGCATGTTGCATAGTTTCTGGTTTAATTCCTAAAACACTTATGTTAATTATATGTGGAATAGAATTATTATTACTGTTTATTATAATGTTTTCATTTTTAATTATGTTCTCTTTTAAATATTTATTTAGTTCTTTAACTTTGTTAATCTTAATATCTAATTCTTGGTATGCTAAACGAAGTGCTTTAGCAGTAGAAACTATTAAAGGAAGTGGTGGTGTTCCACTTCTTATGGAAGTCGTACTTTTACCACCATGAATTAATGGTTCAATTACAATATTTTCTTTTTTTATTAATATTCCTATTCCTTTTATTCCGTAAAATTTATGAGCGGAAAGTGATGCAAAATCTACATCTCTTAAATCTATAATATCTTTTCCTATGCTTTGTGTTATATCAGTGTGGAAAAAACATTTTGGATATTTTTTTATAATTTTTGCTATTTCTTCTATCGGTTGTCTAATGCCTATTTCACTATTTACACTTGCAATAGTTACAAGTATAGTATCGTCATTAATTAATCTATCTAGATCATTTAAATCTACTAACCCATTCTCGTCAGTTTTTACATAATCTATTACAAAACCTTCTTTTTCTAAATATGTTAAAGGTTCATAAATAGATGAATGTTCAAGCTCAGTTGTTATTATATGATTTCCTCTATTTTTGTAAGTGTGTGCAATAGACTTTATCACAGTATTATTAGACTCTGTTGCACCGCTAGTATATATAATTTCACTAGGTTTAATATTTAGAATATTTGCTATTTGAAGAGTAGATTTGTCGATTAAAGTTTTAGCTTCTACTCCTAGTTTATAAAGCGAATTTGCATTTGCAAAATACTCATTTGAGGCTTTAAGAAAGGAAGTTAACACTTCCTCATTTGTTTTTGTCGTTGCCGAATAATCGAGATATATCATCTTGCACCTACACTTCTAAGGCAATAACCTCTTCCTTATTAGTTTTTAATCCACAATTTGGATCAGATACTATTGTACCTTTAATTCCATCTAGTGATAGAAGAACTTTTACTATTGTTGGTATTAGGAATAATAATACTGCTGCAATACCTCTTCTTGTTGCTCTACTGATTGCTTTCTTCATAGCATCTTCTTTTCCACCACTATCTGATCCCATTACTGCTGATGCAAAATCTACTCCAATCATTAATATTAATACAACTGGTGCAAGTATTCTAAAATAGTTTAATACTTCATCAATTAACTCTAGTGCTTCTGGAGTAAATATACCATTACAGCTTGCATCTACATTACTACCGTCTACTACTTGTGGGTCATCAAATACTTTTCTAGTCTCTGCATTTACAGGTGTTGCTTGAAATATTAAAAATAATGACAAAATCATTGTTACAATTATAAATTTAGTTCTCATAAATCCTCCATGATATCTATATTATATCAAAAAATATAAATAATAAAACAAAAAAACCTGCATAAGCAGGTAATTTACATTGGTGACCAGTATGGAATTCGAATCCATGAATGCCGCCGTGAAAGGGCGGTGTGTTAAGCCACTTCACCAACTGGCCAAAAAAATGGCGCCCCAACTAGGACTTGAACCTAGGACCCCTTGATTAACAGTCAAGTGCTC
>JAEEZR010000001.1 GCA_016292035.1 Caryophanales bacterium | reverse complement strand
TATTGATAAAGCAAAAGCAGAAAATAAATCTATATATGAAGTTATAGATAGTGGTAAAGAAAAAACGTTTAAAGATTTAATTGAAAAGTTTAAAGAGTATTACAAAAGTATGTCTTTAACTGAACTAGTTGATATTATTATCAATGAATCAGGAATGAAAGAAGAGTACGAAAAAGAAGATACTTTAGAAAGTGAAAATAGACTAGATAACCTAGAAGAATTTAAATCAATAACTAAAACATTTGAAGATAAAGCTGGAATAGTATCTTTAGAAGACTTCTTACTTGAAGTAAGCTTATTAAGTGATAATGATAATGAAGATAATGATCCTAATAGAGTTAACTTACTTACTGTTCATTCAGTAAAAGGATTAGAGTTTAACTATGTATTTGTAACAGGTTTAGAAGAAGGAATATTCCCTCATATGAATTCATTTAATTCAAATAGTGAGCTTGAAGAAGAAAGAAGGCTTTGCTATGTTGCCATAACTCGTGCTAAAATAAAGTTGTATTTAATAAATGCTCTTGAAAGAATCCAGTATGGTAATTATGTTAACAATCCACCAAGTAGATTCATAAGCGAAATTAATAGTGATCTACTTGAGTTCATTGGAGAAAAACCAAAACAATTTGAAGAAAAAATTAATATTGAAGAAAAATATAACAACGAAGAAGAAGTCGACTTAAACGTAGGTGATAACGTATATCACGAAGTATTTGGTCAAGGTAAAGTAGTTAGTATATCTGGAAGTATTGCAAGTATAGCATTTAAACATCCTTATGGAGTTAAAAAACTACTTAAGAATCATAAGAGTATAAGTAAAATATAAAGGAGAAGAAATGGAAAAAGACTTAACACTTGTTATTATGGCCGCAGGAATGGGGTCAAGATTTGGAGGACTAAAACAAATTGAACCAGTTGGTCCTAACGGAGAATTCATAATAGATTATTCTATATATGATGCAGTAAGAGCTGGGTTCAACAAAGTTGTATTCATTATTAAAGAAGAAAACTTTGATATCTTTAAAGAAACAATAGGAAAGAGAGTAGAAAAACAAATAAAAGTTGAATACGCTTTCCAAAGACAAACTGACATACCAGCTGGATATGATCCAGGTGATAGAACTAAACCATGGGGAACTTCTCATGCTATTCTATCAGCTAAAAATAATGTTAAAGGAGACTTTATCGTACTTAATGCTGATGATTTCTATGGAAGAGATTCGTTTGCAAAAGCAGCAGAGTTTTTTAAAGAAGATCATCCAGGAGAATATGCAATTATCGGATATCAAATTAAAAACACTTTAACAGAGAACGGTTCAGTAAAACGTGGAGTATGCAAAGCTGAAAATGGATACTTAACAAGTTTAATTGAAAGCTCTGTAGAAAATAAAGATGGACATATTATTGCAAGCCCACTTGATGGAAGAGATCCATTTGAAATAGATCCAGATGATCCAGTATCAATGAATATGTTCTGTTTTAGAGATGATATATTCAAATATCTAGAAGATCATCTTGTCGAATTCTTTGAAAAGAATAAAGCAGATCTATCTAAATGTGAATATTTAATACCTGATACAGTATTCAATATGATGAGTGAAGGACTAATTAAAGTACCAGTAATACCAACTACTGCTAAATGGCAAGGAATTACTTATAAAGAGGATAAAGAAAGATTAGTTAACGATATTCAAGAATTAATTAATCAAGGAGAATATCCACAAAGTTTGTGGAATTAATAGAATATGTTTGAGATATTATGCCAAGGTGGATGTAATAATGATATTACACCAGTTATTAGTTTGTTAAAAAATATATTTAATTTGATTCGTTTTTTTGGAACAACAATACTTTTATTTGCAGGACTTTATAATCTTATAATTCAACTTGTAAGTAAAAAGAAGAGAAGTAAAGAAAGAAAAAAGAGAGGTCTAATAGAAATAATGATGGCCTTGATTATATTCCTAACTATTACATTAGGGAATGTTATATATGGAACCATTACGAAAGACAAATGGGACAATGATGCTCAGTGTTGGTGTGGAAAGTGATAAATTATGAGTGGATGCAGTGACTATTATGGTAGCATGACAATTATAAGACTATTACATAATTTAACTAGAATTGGTGGAATAGCCGTATTTGTAATAGTATTTATAATAGGTTTGTTTTCATTAATAAAAGGACTTAAGAACAAGAACGATAATAAAAAAAGAAAAAGACAAATTAAGATAG
>JAEEZR010000010.1 GCA_016292035.1 Caryophanales bacterium | reverse complement strand
TAATAAATAAAATAAAAGAATGCGATAGTCAAAATATATCTGAGTGCTTTAAAAAATGGACAGAAGCAGATGATGTATTAATAAGTGATGAACCAGTACCAGACAAATACTCAGTAAACATAAAAGCTAAAAAGAGATATATAGACCCTCTAGTACTTATAGATAATAAACCTGTTAGAATAAGCACTGTATCTACCAAAGCAAAAGAGTGTATTAATAACTGTCTAAGCTCTACATTTGATAGATATGTATATATGGATTTTAATTTTACAGAAGATAAAAAACTAAATAAAGTGTTATAAGACGCTTTATTTTTTATCTATAAAAAATATTTTTGCTTTACAAAATATATTATGTAATTATTTGAAAAAGTATTAATTTATGATATACTTAATAATAGAATTAATAGTGTAAGAAAGGAAGGCTGATTATATGCTTGCACATTATCAAACTGACGCTGGAAAAGTAAGAAGCCATAATGAAGATTCTGTAACAATAGTAAACAACATAAATGGAGATTATCTTCTAATGGTAGCTGATGGAATGGGAGGCCACAAGGCTGGTGAAGTAGCTAGTTCTATGGCAGTAACTACAATAGGTTCTCGTTTCCAATCATTAAGCAGTCTTGGAAGCAAAGTTGATGCAATTTCTTGGTTAAAAGAAATAGTTGAAGAAGTAAATGCAAGCATTATCCATTATGCTGAAGAACATATAGATGCCAAAGGCCTTGGTACTACTTTAGTATGTGCTATTTACACTAAAGATTATTTAATCTTTGCTAATGTAGGAGACTCAAGCGGATATGTATTAAAAGATAAAAAATTATACAAAGTAACAAAAGACCACACACTAGTAAACATGCTAGTTGAAAGTGGGGAATTAAGGGAAGAAGAAGCAGCTAATCATCCTCAAAAGAATGTGCTTATGAAAGCATTAGGAGCAGAAGCAAACACTGAACCTGATATATTTGTAGTGGAAGACAAAGTAGAAGGAATATTCTTATCAAGTGATGGACTAACTAACATGGTAAGTAATGATCAAATTGAAAGAGTATTAAATGATGAAACACTAGACATTGAGGAAAAAGTAGATAAGCTAATACTAAAAGCTAACTTAAGAGGCGGAAGTGACAATATATCAATAGCTTATTTATGTGAAGAAGGTGAGTAGAAGTGATAGTAAAAGGGGCTAAAATTAATGATAGATATTCGATAATAAGAACATTAGGTGAAGGTGGAATGGCTAATGTATATTTAGCATATGACACTATACTAGATAGAAATGTAGCAGTTAAAGTATTAAGAGGAGATCTTGCTAATGACGAAAAGTTCGTAAGAAGATTTCAAAGAGAAGCACTTTCTGCTTCAAATCTATACCATCCTAATATTGTTCAAATATATGACTTTGATAAAAGTGATGAAGAATATTATATAGTAATGGAATATGTTGAAGGAAGAACATTAAAACAATTATTAAAGAAAAGAGGCTCACTTACTATTACTGAGGTAATAGATATAATGAGTCAAATAACAGACGGAATGGCTCATGCACATGACTCATATATTGTGCATAGAGATATTAAACCTCAAAACATAATGATACTTGATAATGGAATGATAAAAATAACAGACTTCGGTATTGCAATGGCACTTAACTCAACACAATTAACACAAACTAACAGTGTAATGGGATCAGTTCATTATTTACCACCAGAACAAGCAGCAGGCAAAGGTTCTACTATAAGAAGTGATATATATTCAATGGGAATACTTATGTATGAACTATTAACTGGGGAAGTCCCATATAAAGGAGATAATGCTGTAGAAATAGCTCTAAAGCATTTAAAAGAGCCAGTGCCTAGCATAAGAAAAATCATGCCAGATATTCCACAATCAATAGAAAACATAATATTAAAAGCAACAGCTAAAAACCCAGAAAACAGATATAAAGATGCTAGAGAAATGCATCAAGACATAGTTACTGCTATGGATGAGTCAAGAATAAATGAACCAAGATATACTTATAAATACTCAGAAAAGAGTACTAATCTTGATGACACTAAAACACTAGATGAAGCAGTAAAAGAAGTAAAGAAACAAGAAGCAAAAGAAAAAGAAGAAATAAGAAGAGTAGAAAAAGAAGAAGCAAAAAAACAAAATACTTTACTAATAATATTAGCAAGTATATTTACTGGATTAATCGTACTTACTTGTACAGTAGTATTCTTACTACCTAGATTAAGCGGAAGTAAAACTATAAAAATACCTGATGTATCTAAAAAATCTAAATCAGAAGCTATAACAACTTTAACTAAGTTAGGTTTTGAAATAGAATGTCCTGATGGAAATGACAGCATCTTAAAATCTAGTACAACTATAGAAGAAGGATATGTGATTAAAACAGATCCAGAAGCAACAACAGAAGTAAAAGAAGGAAAGAAAGTATGTTTATACGTTTCAACAGGTGAAGCTACATTAGTAATGGGAGACTACATCGGACAGAACTCTAAAGAAGTAAAAGGAATGCTAAGCAGTAAATGTGCTGAAGTAGGATGTAAAATAGAACTTCAACTAAAAAATGTAGAAGAAAAAGATCAAGAAAAATATAAAGATGAAGAAGAAATAGTTGAAACATCTCCACTAAGTGGCGAAACAGTTAAAAAAGGTGACACTATAATTCTTTATACACCAAATATTGAATTTAAATATCCTGACTTTAGTTCATGGACACCAACTAAGATTGATGAATATGCTAAGGAAAAAGGCATAACAGTAATATATGAATATAGAGATAATAGTGAACTAGCTCCAGGAACTGTAATAGCGCAAAGTAGAGCTAAAGGCGAACTAGTGCAGAAAGGTGCAACTATAACAATAACAGTAACTAGAACACCTCAAATAGTGGATGACACTACTATGCCAATAGAAGGACCAGATAATAATAATGACTAATAGTGTAGGAAAGATAGTAAGTATTAATAAAGATTTATACACTGTAAGAGAAAACAATAACGTTTTCTCTCTTTCCGTTAGGGGAAAACTTAAAAACACAAAGCTTACAGTAGGCGATAATGTTGAATTTAATAAAGAAACTAAAACTATAGAAAATGTACTAGAAAGAAAAAACACACTGGAAAGGCCACTAATATCTAACATAGATAAATTATTTATTGTATGTAGTAATAAAGTCCCAGCTTTTAGTACATATTTATTAGATAAATTTCTAGTATTAACTGAAGTAAATAATATAAAACCTATAATAATCATAACTAAAATGGATTTATTAAATTATAAAGAAAAGAAAGAATTAAAAAATACCCTTAGTTATTATGAAAAATTAGGATATAAAGTATATAAAAATACAGATGTTCATAAAATAAAAAAAGAAATGAAAAACAATGTAGTAGCAGTATCAGGTCAAACAGGAGCAGGTAAAAGTACTCTTCTAAATATAATTGATAAAAACCTTCACTTAGAAACAGGTGAAGTGTCCAAAGCACTAGGAAGAGGTAAACATACAACTAGACTAGTAAGTTTAATATATACAAATAAATCACTAATCGCAGATACACCTGGTTTTAGTGCTCTTGATTTAAAACTAACAAAAGAAGAAATAAAAAGAGGATTTATAGAATTTAATAAAAATTGTAAATATAAAAGCTGCTGTCACACAAAAGAAGAAGGCTGTGAAGTAATAAAACTAGTAGAAAATAAAAAGATACTTCAAAGTAGATATGACAGTTATATTAAATTGATAAGCGAGGCAAAAGATGAAAGTAAGTGGTAGTATATTAAGCAGTAAAATAACTGCTAAAGAAGCAATAGAAATATATAACAAGACTAATATAGATTATATACATTTGGACATAATGGATGGCAAATTTGTAGAAAACAAAACATGGACTATGTCAGATATAAATAAGTTTAGTAAAATAGCTACTAAAAGTTTTGATGTACACTTAATGGTAAATAATCCAGATAAATATATAGATGAACTATCTATGATGAATACTAGCTATATAACATTTCACTATGAAGCAGTAAAAAAACCACTAGATGTGATTAATCACATAAAAAACAATGGAATTAGATGTGGAATAGCTATTAATCCTGATACCAAAGTAAGTGATATATTTCCTCTTCTAAAAGAGGTAGACTTAGTACTTATAATGAGTGTAGTGCCAGGTTCTTCAGGACAATCATTCATGGAAAGTGTCCTATATAAGTTAGATGTATTAAGAAAAGAAATAAATGAAAAAAAACTAAACACACTAATAAGTATAGATGGTGGAATAAATGATGAAACATTTATAAAAGTAAAAGATAATATAGATATAGTAGTAAGCGCTAGCTACTTACTTGAAGGAAATACTAAAGAGAAAATAGATAACTTTAAAAATAACTAAATATTATATTAATAAAGCACCTACTTTATGTTAAAATATAAATAGGTGTTTTATTATGTCACAAATAAAAGTAATGGATGAAAATCTATCAAATAAAATAGCTGCAGGAGAAGTAGTAGAAAAGACTTCATCTGTAGTAAAAGAACTTGTTGAAAACTCTATAGATGCAGGAAGTACATCTATAGAAATAAGTTTAATAAATGCAGGAAAAGATGAAATAAAAGTAAAAGATAATGGATGTGGTATGGATAGGGAAGACGCTAAAAACTGCTTCCTTCCTCATGCTACAAGCAAAATAAAAAATGAAAATGATTTGTATTTTATAAGTACTCTAGGATTTAGGGGAGAAGCCCTTCCATCAATAGCTTCAGTAAGTGAAGTAGTAATGGAAACATGTAAAGATAAAGAATCAACCAAAGTAATAATAAATGGAGGAAAAATAGAAAACATAACAGAAGGCTCTATAACCGAGGGAACTGTATTCACAGTAAAAAACTTATTCTATAATACTCCGGCTCGTTTAAAATTTATGAAGAGTTTCTATAGTGAGCAAGGAAGTGTAGTATCACTAATAGAAAAAATAGCTCTTTCTCATCCAGAAATATCTTTCACTCTAAAAAGTGAAGACAAAGAAATAATAAAAACAACAGGTAGCAATGACTTACTAAAAACTATACATGAAATATATGGATATCAAGTATCTAAAAATATGGAATATATAAAAGGAGAAAATCTAGACTACGAAATAGATGGATATGTAAGTAATATAAATGTAGTAAAAAGCACTAAGAAAGATATGATAACTATAGTAAATGGAAGAATAGTTAATAATCAATATCTAAATAAGGTTATTAAAGAAGCATATCATACTTTCTTAATGATAGATAAATATCCTATAACAATAATAAGAATTAATACTGATCCAACTATAATAGATGTTAATATACATCCAACTAAACAAGATATAAAATTTGGTAAAATGGATTCCCTAGAAGAATTATTGTTTTCTCTTATAAGAGATAAATTAAATGGTATTGAAAATATAAAAATAGCAATAGATAGAGACGAAGAAGACTATGAATATGACTTAAATGAGGGATTAATATTAAATGATGATATTAATTCTAAATTAAATGAAACAATAATTAAAGAAGACAAACCAAAACCAATTATTGAAGAACAAGTAATAAACTTCTATGCAGGAGAAAATGAAGAAATCTATAATGCCACAACAAGCAAAGAAGAAAAACCAACACTTATTCATCCAGTAGGACTAGCTTTTGGAACTTATCTATTCGCACAAGATGATGAAAATGTATACATGATAGATATACACGCTGCGAATGAAAGAATAAATTATGAAAGATTCTTAAAAGAATTAAAAGAACTTAAAATAACAACAACAGATTTATTAGTGCCAGTAACTATAGAATTCACAAAAGCAGAATATGATAAACTACTCGAAAAGAAAGACTTAATAAATGAACTAGGTATTACATTTAATGAATTTGGAACTAATACCATAAGAATAACATCACATCCAACATGGTTATTAGAAGGATATGAAGAAGAAAGCCTAAAAAGAATATTTGATCTTATAGTAAGTCTAGATAAAGACTTCGACAGAGTTAAATTTAATGAACAATTATCTATTAATCTAGCTTGCAAAATGAGTGTAAAAGCAAACACTAACATTGGAATAGATGAACAAGAAGTATTAGTAAATAGACTATTTAAATGTTCTTTCCCATATACATGTCCTCATGGAAGACCAACAATAATTAAATATTCACTATATGACATGGAAAAGCTATTCAAAAGAAAGGTAAATGAATAATGAGTAAAATAATAGTTATAGTAGGTCCAACCGCAGTAGGAAAAACAGCCCTTTCTGTAGAAGTAGCTAAACACTTAAATGCTTCTATAATAAATGCTGATGCTGCTGCTATTTATAAAGATGCCACTATTGGAACAGCTAAAGTAACAAAAGAAGAAATGAATGATGTTCCTCACTATATGATAGATGTTTCATCACTTGATAATATTTACACAGTTAAAGAATATCAAGAAGAAGCTAGAAGTATATTAGATAGACTTATTAGTGAAAATAAAAATGTAGTAATAGTCGGAGGAAGTGGACTATATACAAAAGCACTTCTATATGATTATAAATTTAATGATGAAGAAGAATCTTATACATATGATAATCTAACAAACGAAGAACTAAAAGAAAAAGTAGATAGTATATACAAAGATAATAACATTCACGTTAATAATAGAAAAAGACTAGAAAGATTCTTATCTCATTATGAATCAACTGGAGAAATAATAAGAAACTTTGAAGAAAAAGATAAACCTCTTTATGATTTTACTTTAATAGGTTTAACAACTACTAGAGATAAACTATATGAGAAGATAGATAAAAGGGTAGACTCTATGATAGAAAAAGGCCTAATAGAAGAAGTAAAACTATTAAAAGATAAAAAGAAAACAAAAGACTTAATAGGCTATAAAGAAATAATAGAATATTTAGATAACAAAGTATCTTTAGAAGAAGCAATAGAAAACATAAAAAGAAATACTAAGAAATTTGCAAAAAGACAATATACTTGGTATAACAATCAATTTGATAATATAAACTGGTTTAATACAGACTATGATAATTTTAATAACACAATTAACGAAGTAATAAATTTTATAGATAAATAAAATGTTGATTGGTGAATAAAAGAGGCTAATTAATAATTAGCCTCTTTAAAAAACTCTCTATCAAAGCTATGTTCTGTTTGATCTAACTTTTCTAATTTATCAGTTGTTATTAAAAAATAATTGTTAGAATACTTTTTATTATCTACATCATCCCATGTAAGATCAAGATGTAACCATTGACCATCTATGTATACTAAATTCCATACATGGTTTTTACTATTTACTCTCATATTAGGTATATTTAAATAATTAAGAAATATACTCATTGCGTCAGAATAACCTGAGCAAACTCCAAAGCCTTCTATTAAGTTACCATATGCACTAGAAGCATCATAAGGTGAGAACTTATTATCAGCCTTATCTTTATCATACTCTGAATTATTAACTATATAATTATGAATAAGACTTATTTTATCTTTAATACTTTTATCTTTTAAATCTAAACTATTTATAATACTTATAACTTTAGCATTTAATGTATCTATTTTTTCAGGAGTATATTTATGTATAACATCAATAGTTATTTCATTAAGAGAAGATATATAAAGTTCCAATCTCTCAAAACTATTATATGGATGTACATAGCCATTAATATTACTCATCAATTCTTCATTATCAGCTATTTTTTCTATGTCATTAGCGCAGTTCTCATATTCTTTAGGGCAATAAAAAGTAAATGTATCATAACCTCTATTTAATATATTGTAATATATGTTTAATAAATCATCATATGAATAGGGAATAAAGTCTTCATCGTTATGAAAGAATAAATAATCATAAGATAATTCATATTGATTGCTTTCTTTAATAACAACACTTTTATTATCCATTAAAAAAGAAACTATAAAATCACTTATTGTATCCACATTTAAATATACAAATACCACACTACCCATTAAAAAAATTGTAAAAATCAAATTTCCTATTTTCTTCATATTTTAATTGTAATATTGCCAAATAAAAAAAGCAAGTATTACTTGCTTAGAGAATTAAACTTTAATGTAATTCTTGATTTATAATTACTAGCTGTGTTCTTCTTAATAACGCCTTTACTTTGAGCTTTATCAATAGCTTTGATAGCAACAGCTAATTTATTTTGTGCTTCTTCTTTACTAACACTAAGAGCTTTTTCAAATTTTTTAATAGCTGTCTTCATAGATTCTTTAACATCATTATTAAGGACAGTAGCTTTTCTGTTAGTTATAACTCTTTTCTTTTGACTTTTAATATTTGCCATTATTACTTTCCTCCTTTTTGATAACAAAATGATTTTATCAAAAAAGTGTATAAAAAGCAAGAGAAATAGGAAAATTATAAATAGGTGATTATATGAAAAAACAAGGGCTTTATCTAGAAGAAAGTACTAGAGTAAAAGACTCTAATAAAGAGGAAAACTATATAAAAATAGAAAAGGGTTTATATATATCTAAATTAAGTAGTAAGAAAGAAAAAATAATAACTATAAAATATGAAGAAGGAGTAGACATAGAAAATACTATTCGACTAGTTCAAGATAGTATAAATGAGCTATTAAAGGAAATGAGTATTAATAAAAATAGTAATATATTATTTATAGGGCTAGGAAATAAAGAAGTATCAGTAGATAAATTAGGATATTTAACTATAGAAAAAATAGTAACTAATCAAATGAAAATATATAAAGACACTATGAAAGTAACTAATATAAACACTCTTAAATTTATAAAAGCACTTGTAAAAGAATTAAATATAGATTTAGTAGTATTAATAGACTCTCTAAACACAAAAGAAATAAATAATATTGGTAAAATAATAGAAATATCTAATTCTAAACTATTAATAGGAGAAGACGTTATAAGTAAGAAAACAATAAAAGCTCCTCTTATAACTATAGGAGTGCCACTTATATTAGAAGAAGAAAAATTAATAATTACAAAAGAAGAAATAAATGAACTAGTAGAAAATAACTCAAGTATTATATCTCTTTCTATAAATAGATTACTTTAATCGACTAATTTTTTACAAAAGATGACTTATACTTTAAAAGGTGATATTATGAAAGCCTTTATTAAAAGAAGTATACCAGTCATCTTTTTATTATTAATAATAATTAAAATAGTAAATAACAGTAAAATAAAAGAATACTTATTAGAATCATTAATGAATAGTATAACTAATAAACCTCCATTAGTACTATCTAAAGTATCGAGCTATATAACACCAAGAAAACTATTAAATATAAAGGTGAAGGATGAAGAACTAATAGACCCAATTGGAGGATTTGTATATCTAGAAGAAGAAAAAGAAGATAATCCAATAATGTATATATATAATACTCATCAGACAGAAGAATATGAAAGAACATCATTTCATTATTCAATAAAACCAACAGTTATGATAGCTTCCGCTATATTAAAAGAACACCTAAAAAAGTATGGAATAGAATCTATTATAGAAACAAATAGTATAAAGGAATACTTAAATAGAAATAACTTAAACTATAATGATAGTTACCACGCTAGTGAAAACTATGCAAGAACAGCACTTATAAATAATCCATCTATTAAATATATGATAGATATACATAGAGACAGTGCAAAAAAAGATATAACTTTAATAAATATAGATAATAAGCCATATGCTAAATTAATGTTTCTTATGGGATATGAGCATACAAAAGAAGAAAACAATATAAATTTTGCTCCTAGATTATATGAAATAATAGAAAGCAAATATAAAGGATTAACAAGAGGAGTAGTAGATAGAAGAAGTCCTTACAAAGGAAGCTATAATCCAGATTTAGATGCCATAAGCACATTAATAGAAGTAGGAGGAGTAGATTCAAATTTAGAAGAAATTAATAACTCACTTGAAGTACTTGCATGGGCTATTAATGAATATATAAAGGAGAAACAAAATGGATAAAAAGAAAAAGCCTAATAAAGGATTAGTTATTTTAGGATTATTATTTGCAATGTATTTATTAGTACTTTACTCCAAAAGCAATGGCTACTATGAATACAAAGAATATAAAAAATCACAAATAACAAATGAAGCTATGAAAAGATTTGAAGAAGACATAAAAAATGGTAAAGATTTAAATATAAATAATTATATAGATACAAGCACTAAAGACTATAGTAATGGTATATCTAAAATATCTGCTAAGATAGGAGAAGAAAGTAAAAAAGTAGTAATATCTTTTTTTAAAAAAATAGGTAAAGTCTTAGGAAAATTATTTACATAAAAAAGATAAAGATATATCCATGGATTATTAACTAAACCTTAGTTAACTATATCTTTATCTATTATATTATATGTTAAAAATATTATTTGTTACTAATTAAAGAAGAAGCAGCTTTAGAATAACTTCTTGTTAAAAGTCCAGTTCCTAAAAGAGTACCGCCAAAATAACGAA
Organism: Caryophanales bacterium; assembly: GCA_016292035.1. Classification (GTDB taxonomy): domain Bacteria; phylum Bacillota_I; class Bacilli_A; order RF39; family UBA660; genus RUG727. Next base: position 89,887 of record JAEEZR010000010.1, on the reverse strand, counting down.
TAACAACTATTAAAACATTATCTAAGTTATTCATCATAATAGTATTATAAATAGGATTACCAGCAGTACCACTAGGTTCTTTATCATCACTTTTTTTAGCTAAGGGACCAATCTTATAGGCATAGCAAATATGTCTAGCTTTCTTATGTTCATTCTTTAAATAATTAAGAATATCTTTAATTTCTTCCTCACTATTTACTTCATAAAGTATTCCTATAAATTTACTTTTCTTTTCAATTATTAAACTTTCATTAATCTTCTTCATACTTATAGTTTAAATGTAATACATAAAAAGTTCAAGACATAAAATACTTATGGGTGAAATAAATGAAAGTAGAAGACTATCTAAAAAGAAATAAACTAAACATAGTAGATTATATAAACAGATTATTAAAAAAATCTCTAGTAGTAGCAATAATAGTATTAACTATATTAATAATATCTAAAACAAATACCAAATTTAAAGAAAGAATAAAAGATATAGTATATAAAGAAAATATAAACTTCTCTAAAGTTAATAAAATATATAATGACTATATATTAAAAATAAAAGATATAAAAGATAATGCACTGCAAACAGTAAGTAAAGAAAAGAACTTAATATATGAAGAAAAGAAAGACTACCTAAATGGAGTATTATTAAAAACTAATAAAGGTTATACTATAAAAGCCCTTAATAGTGGCCTTATATGTTTTATAGGAAAAAAAGATGATATGGATAGTATAATAATCGAGCAAAGTAATGGAATAAATGTAATCTATTCAAATATAGATGTACATGATCTAAAAGTATATGACTACATAGAAAAAGATAGAGTGCTAGGTCAAACTAATAATGATTATTTATACTTATCTTTTTATAAAGATGATGAAGTATTAGACTATAGGCCATATATTGAAAATTAAAATAAATATAATAACATATATAGCATTACTCCTATCATTTTTATCGGGATACTTTGATTATACATTTGTATTAATTATATCAATTATTATTCATGAATTAGGTCACTGTATAGTAGGTAGTCTTCTAAAAATGAAAGTAAAAGAAATAGAAATATATTTATTCGGAGGAATAACTAAATTAGAAAGTAGTTTAAATACTAAAATATATAAAGAAATACTAATGATTATAAGTGGCCCCCTAGTGCAGATATTATTTATATTATTAATGTATAAGCTAAATACACTAGGAATAATTAGAAATATAACATATGAAAAAATATACATGATAAATATATTATTACTTAAGTTTAATCTACTACCAATAATTCCACTAGATGGAGGAAGACTATTAAATAATTTATTAGACTATATTCTTCCATATAAGCAAAGCATTAAAGTAACTTTATTAATAAGCTTAGTATTAACCCCACTAATATTTTTTATAATAGGTAAGATACTAGCTATATATTTATTTATATTTATACTGATAAATATATATGAAGAATTTAAAGGAATAGATAGTAAATTAAACAAACTATTATTGGAAAGAAAACTAATAGACTTTAACTTTAGAAAAACTGATTATATAGACAATATAAACAAAGTAAAAAGAAACCATAATTATGTAATATATAAGATACAAAATGCCTGAAAAAGGCTCAAAAACTCTCATTTTATTTGACATTTTTTTCTAACTTAATTATAATCAAAAATGTAAGTAATACTATTGGGTTACTTAGGGGGAGGGATTATGATAATACATTAATTTAACCGTTATTGTGTTTTCATAATCCCTTTTTGCTTACCTAAAAGTATTAGAAAGGAGACAAAATGAAAAAACTAAAAATAGCAGTGCTTTTAGTATTTGCACTTACTGTCTTAACTGCATGTAGTTGTTCTAAGAAAGAATACTTAGTAGAATTTGATAGTAATGGTGGTACTAAAGTACAAAGCCAAAATGTAGAAAAAGGAGGAAAAGTTACTAAGCCTGAAGATCCAACTAAAGAAGGATATTCTTTTGCAAGATGGGAACTAGATGGAGAAAAATATGACTTTGATCTAGAAGTTACTGAAGATATGGTTTTAGTTGCAAAATGGAATAAAAAAGAACCTAGTAAAGAAGAAAAACCCACTGAACCGGTAGCAAGTGTTTGCACACTAACTTGTGATAAAGGATATGCTTTAAATACAGAAAGTTGCTCTTGCTATAAACTAACTGTAACTAAAGTAAATGTTAAAGCAACAAGTGTTAATCTAGAAATAGGCAGTACTTATGAAATAGGTGCAAGCGTATATCCTAGTGGCGTACTAAACACTGGATTAACTTACTCATCAGATAATGAAGCAGTTGCAAAAGTTGATGCTAAAGGTACAGTAACTGCTGTTAAGCCAGGTAAAGCTGTTATAACTGTTAAAAGTAGCGACTCTGGTAAAATGGCTACAGTAACAATAACTGTACTAGATGATTATAAATACAGATATGAGGCTGTAGATGGACTTGATATTTCTTACAAGATAATACTTATAAAGAATGACACAGAATTAACTGAAGCACAAGCTAAAGAAGTATATGCAGTATATAATGCCGCTGACAAATATCTTGGAAGATATGATGAAAGTATAAAAGCTATAATAGTTGATAAAGATCAAATTAACTCAGTAGCAAAAATAAAACTAAACAATACAACTTATAATGTTAAAAAAGCAATTATAGGATAAAATAAAGGAAGGAGAAAAAATGAAAAAAATAATATATGGGATACTATTTACAATTCTATTATTAGTGCCACTTACTAATGCAAAAGCAACTATTATAACACAAAGTGAAGCTAAAACAATGGCTACTACAACAGTAAATAATAGAGCAGAAATCGACAACATTTATATAGCTGCAGATAGAATATATGTAAATAGGATTACTGCTGAATTATTACCACCATCAATTAACCCAGCATCAATAGTTAAATATAATACTGAAACTGGTAAATGGGTAAAAGCAGATGGAACTGTAGTAAGTGAGACATTATTTGGTGTAACTAGAGATGATAATGGTAATGTAATAACAAAAGACGAAATATCTTCTTATGAAGAATTAGTATTGACTCTAGCACAAACTGAAAATGCCGCTACTACACTAGAATTACAAAATGACTTAACAGGTTTATCAAAACCAATTTTAATTGATAGAGAAGTAACAATTGATGGAAAAGGAAAAACAATAAACTTCTCAAAACAACTAATTAAATCATATGGTATTAAAATTAATACTAATCAAAAAGTATCACTAACAAATTTAAATGTTAATATAACTGAAAGAAGAAGCTATGAAGATAGAGTGGCAATACAAATAGTAGATTCAACTGATGTTACTATTGGAAAAATGGATGTAGATGCTTCTTATTATGCATTAACTATCAACGATTCTAAAGTTGTTGTTAATGATAACATAAACATTACAAATCAAAATGAATATAGTGATTCAAGAGCAAGAATCAGTGGAAGCTCAAGTGAAGTATCAACTACAAACAATGCAAGTGTTATAAATAATAACGAAATAGAAGGAAGCCCTTCAATAATTGTTGATCCATCTAACAATAACATTGATTTAGGAGAAGATACTGCAAAAGTTGATAATCCATACGCTTCAGGAACACAACTTATATATCTAGACAAAGATAACAGTAAGTATACATTCATTGAATTAAGTGATGGAACATCTGAACGTATAAAAGCTGTAGAAGCACCATTCTCAGTATCAGTTTCAAGTAGTGAATTGGATGAAAGCAAAGATTATAAAATGTATGTAACTTATGAAGGAGCTGGAACACTTTCATGGAATAATGAAAATGGAGTAGACACTTTCTCAGAAACTGCACAAGGTTTACTATATACAGTAAATGTTTCTTCAAGTAATATAGAATATTCTAATGACATGACTGCAAGTAAAGAAGGAAATTACTTACTTACATTTACTCTAAAAGATGAAGAAGGAAAAACAGTTAAAACAACAGATTATGCTATGGAAGTATATGAAGAAACACCTACATATCCAACAGAAATAGTTATTGATCAATATTCTAACAACTACGTATTAACAGATGATACTGAATTAGATGAATACACTGTATACTACGAAAGATGCGGATATGATTACTGTTCAGTAGATTCACCAACAATTGAAGACATATCATCATATTATGAGTACATTAATCTTGAAGAACAAGAATCAACAGATAGATTTGTTGAAACATATGAAAATACTTATGGTGCAGGAGAAAATGTTACATTTAATGGAACAATAACTGCAGTAGTTAAAGAAAAAGCAGAAGGCTCAACAGTAACTATTAAATACAACGGTGAAGTAATTGATGATGTTAATGGTGCTCCAGTTGAACTTAAAGATGCTAATAGTTTCTCACAATTAGATGAAGTAGTAGTTGATGCAGACAAAGATGGATATTACGAAGTAGATTTAATCTTAAAAGATGAACAAGGAAACGTAATTGACACAACAAGCGTAGACTTTATCAAAAGTGAAGAATAATATAAAATAAGAACTTTACGAAAGTAAAGTTCTTTTCTTTTTAAAAAAATTCTTTTAATATAAAAAGAAATATGATATTATAGAAATAGTAAAAAAGAATAGAGGAGGTACTATTTGTGAAAACATATAAAAAAGCAAAACCAAAGCAAACCAAGAAAAAAAAGAATAGTTCCGTCTCTACTAATAGGAATATGAATCCTATAGTTAAATTCTTTGTAGACTTTTTTAAAAGTATATTTTTATTAATAAAAAAAATAGTAGTAGGATTATTTGGCGAAATAATAAAAACACTATCATACACATCAGTAGGTTTATTTAAAGCATTTGACTTTTTAGTCACTAATATTTTTACTGTATTTAGTTATATTTTTGTAGCAATAATGTATGCATCTAAGTTTATTGCTAAATATGTAGGAATAGTAGGCAAAGCTGTATACAAATATTCTCTTAAACCAATAGTAACTGAGCTATATTTACTACTAAAGGCAATCGGAAGAGGTTCATTTAAAGTATTAAAAGTAATATTCTATTCTTTCCCTATATTTATATATAGTTCACTTAGTGGATTTGTAGATAAATCTGCTAAAAGAATTAAAATGATTAGAGAAAAGACAACATATGCAACTAAAAATGCACCTAAGTCTATATCTAATTACTTTGTAAACAAATGGAATAATATATCATTAGTTAAATACTATAAAAATAAAAAAGAAAGAGAACTTGAAGTATTATTTATTGATAAATTTGGTAAAGATGCTGAAAGAACTGAAAAGAAACAAGTATATAGATATTTAGCAAGAAATAAAGAAGGCAAATTAATAACAGGATACTTCCCATCTTTATCTAGACTAGATGTACACTCATTCTTAATTGATGAAGGATATGAAGTATATGAAATAACTACTAACTGGTGGATAAATTTCATACATGGTGAGAAATCACACATGAATGAACAAATGAAGAATAAAGACTTAGTATTCTGGTTAACACAATTATCCACATATTTGAAAGCTGGTATTCCATTAATAGACGCTATTAAAATATTAGCTAAACAAGATAATAGAAGAAAATATAAAAAGGTATATTCTTCATTAATATATGAATTATCTGTAGGTGAAAACTTCTCATCTGCATTAGAAAAACAAAACAAAGTGTTCCCAGCTCTTTTAATTAACATGATAAAAGCAGCTGAATTAATAGGTGATCTAGAAGGAACTCTAGATGATATGTCAAATTATTATCAAGAAAAAGAAGTTACAAGAAAACAAATGATAAGTGCATTAACTTATCCATCTATAGTACTTATATTTGCAGTAACTGTTATAACATTCATGGTTGTATACATAGTACCTCAATTCAAAAAAGTATATGATTCAATGAATGCAGAAATGACAGGTATAACATTATTCTTATTAAAACTATCAGACTTCTTAAGAAATAATGTTGGTATATTATTTGTAGCTATATTAGCTATTATATTGGTATTCTCAATACTATATAAGAAAGTAAAAGCATTTAGAACAGTAGTTCAATATGCATACATGCATATACCAGTAGTAGGTAACATAGTTATCTATAATGAAATGAACTTATTTGCGAAAACATTCGCAGTACTTAATAAAAACAATGTATTACTTACAGATACAATTGATATCTTAAGTAAAATAACTAATAATGAATTCTATAAAATGATAATGTATGATACAATTTCAAACCTATTAAGAGGTGAAAAAATGTCATTATCATTTAAGGAAAGCTGGGCTATACCAGAACTTGCATATTATATGATATCAACAGGTGAACAAACTGGACAACTTGCTAGCATGCTTGAAAAAATAAGTGAGTACTATCAAAGAGAACAACGTTCTTTAGCAAATACTCTAAAAACAATGGTAGAACCTATACTACTAGTATTCCTAGCAGTAGTAGTAGGTGGTATAATGATATCAGTATTAGTTCCAATGTACAACGTAAGTTCAGAAATACTTAAATAGGAGGAATATAATGACAGTATTTTATGGGGGAGCATTTTTAGTGCTTGGTTTACTTCTTGGAAGTTTCTATGCTTGCATAGGATATAGAATACCAAATAATATAAGTATAATAAAACCAGGAAGTAGATGCGATAACTGCTTAAAACCACTTAAATGGTATATGAACATTCCAGTAATATCTTATATATGCCTAAAAGGTAAATGCTCATATTGTAAAGCGCATATAGATATAAGTAGCTTAATAGTAGAATTATTTACTGGTATAACATTTATGTGTAGTTATTTGTATTATGGATTAACTGCGGATATAATAGTGCCACTAATATTAATAAGTGCATGTTCAGTAACTGCAGTAAGTGACTTTAAATATTATTACGTATCAGATAGAGTAGTATTTGGATCAACTCTATTAATACTAATAACATATATATCATTTAGTTCATTTAATGACTACAAATTAAAAATAGTTGGAATGGTAGTATTATTTGTAATTATGTTATTAGTAAAAATAGTAGGAGATAAAGTATTTAAAAGAGAAAGCCTTGGAGGAGGAGATGTAAAATTAATGCTTCCTATAGGACTTGCTCTTGGAACATTTAATGGACTTCTTTCATTATTTGTAGCTAGCGTTCTAGCTTTAATAGCTTACTTCTTACTCGATGAAAAATATAATGAAAATCTAATTCCATTCGGACCGTTCCTATTATTATCATGCATAATAATATATATATTATCCAGTATGGGTTATGTATTTTAAAGAAGCGCATTGTGCTTCTTTTTAATGTTGAAAAATAATATATAATTATATATAATAATGTTATAGTAGGTAGGTAGATGTAGATGAAAAATAAAAAAGGTTTTACTTTGGTCGAAATTTTAGCCGTACTAGGAGTAGTAGCAGTACTTATGCTACTTATTTATCCTAAGGTAGTAAACATGTTTGGAGCAGCAAAAAAAGATGCATTTAAAATTGAAATTGAATCAATAAAAAAAGAAGCTGAAAAGAAATACATGGCTGATGGACTAACTGGAGCGACGGGAAGAGTATACTGTGATGAATCTCTATCAAGCCTAGGATGTACATCATTAGATCTTTTAAAAACCGATAAGAAATATAAAATAGAATTAAATGAACGTGGTAAAGTATCACATCTAACAGTATCTGATGGAAGCTTATGCTATATAAAAGATGTAGACACAACTAAAGAATTCGATATAAATACGAGTGACATTAAAAATGGTGCAGTAGAATGTACAGGAGAGAGCTGCAGCTGTGTTGTAATAGAAGGTAAAAAGAAAGTATCAGTTACAGTTAACAATGGTAAAAGTGATATGCCTTATGCACTAGTAGATAAAGGAACGGATGCACTATTTGTAATCACTCCTAATGTTGGATATACACTAGAAGATGCAACTGTTGAAGGAGAATGCACACTAGAAGATAATATTCTAAAAGCATCAAATGTTACTTCAAATAAAGCATGCACTATAACACTTCCAGTAGCAAGCTATAAAGTAGATTTAGTATGTACTAATTGTACACCAGCTACAAGTACAAGAACCGTTATGGCTGGATCAAATGTATACTTTAATATATCAGCTAATACTGGATATAATCTAAACAATGCCACAGTGTCAGATGGATGCACACTAGAAAATGGTAAAGTATCAGTAACAAATGTATTAGCAGATACTACATGTAGAGTATCTCTAGGAGTACAATCATATAAAATTAAGCTAACATGTACTAACTGTACACCAGCAAGTGAAGAAAAAAATGTTGAGGCATTTACTAATACATCATTTACTATCGCTGCAAATACAGGATATACCCTAACAGGTGCAACAGTAACAGGAGGATGCACACTTTCAGGAAGTACAGTAAGTTTAAACAATGTAACAGCTGCTACTACATGCGCCGTAACAGCGCCTAAACAACAATTTACAGTTTCAGCTACATGTACAGGATGTACTTTAAATACTTCTAGTCAAACAGTTGATTATAATACAAATGCTACATTTACACTGACAGCATCAAGTGGTTATTCTTTAGAAGGAGCAACAGTAACAGGAGGATGTACTCTTTCAGGAAGCACTTTAACAGCGTCTAATGTAACATCTAATAAAACATGTGCTGTAACTGCTAAATCATCTAGCTGCACAGTTTATTGTTCTTCAAGTTCTAATTGTACAACAACTAAACCAACATCAGGATTTTATGGGTCATTCACATGCACCGGCGGAAAAACTGGTAGCATTGTAAACTGCTTCTATGGAAGTACTCAGTGTAATGGTGGAAGTTACGGAAGCTCAAATCCTAACAGAATGTGTACAAGCACAACTAGAAGAAATATACGTTCATATTGTAATACAAGTTTATCAAGCACAAGTGTTGCTGGTATAAATGTAAGTTCTTCAGGATATAATTGTAGTTGTAATTAAAGTACCTTAAAAGGTACTTTTTATTATGACTAAAAACTTGATAAAAATCTTTAAACGGTATATAATAATCTATATAGAATAGAGATGAGATAAATGAAGAAGAAATCAATGGTTTTATCAGTAATTATCTTTTTATCGCTAATTATGTTAGTAACAAGTACAGCGTTAGCTTACTTTGTTTTTAACTATGGAGGAGAATCATCAAGCAGCACTGTACAGACAGCTAGACTAGGAAAAGTAGAATATGTAGTATCTTCTCCTGAAGCATCTGAAAATGTTTTCCCTGGATGGAAAGGCGAAGGATCAACTAGAGTTTATTTTATAAGTGACTCTGATGTAGCAGTAGACTATACATGCACTCTAACAATGGAAGAAAACAGTTACACTAATAATGTATATGTTCAAACAATTGATGGAACAGATGGAAATCTTTTATCAGAAACACCAGTTCCTAGTACCCCAGGCGAAGAAATAATCCTTTCAAAAGGAACACTAGAGCCTGAAAAAAATATAATCTCTAAAGGACAAATCCATGAAGTAAAATATAATATAATATTCAAAGAAACAGGAACTGAACAAAACATAGATCAAGGAAAAATAATTAAAACTCATGTAACATGTTTCCTAGATAAAACAGAATATGAAGAAAATAAAAGAATAGTAACACTAAATGTTGAAGGCGCAACACCTGATGCTGAAGCTAAATATGTACATGTAGGTGGTTCAGAAACATTTACATTAACTCCAGAAGACGGATATGATATAGATTCTGCTGAAGTTATAAGTGAAGAAGAATTAGAATCAAGAAATAAGAGCAAGCCTCTAGCTCTTAATACAAGAAAGTATACTATCAACGCTCTTAAACTACTTGTAGATGACGAAGAAGAAGAGTTAGAAGAAGATGAACCACTAGAAGAAGAAAACAATCACTGTAAATTATATATAGATGAAGAAAACAACTTAAAAGTATTAGCAACTAATATAGAAAAAAATACAGTATGTAATATAAAACTGGATAAAGAGAAATATTATTTTTATTTCACTTCTGATGAAGCACAGGCGGGATTTGAATCACTATTTGAAGTAGAATATGGTCAAGAAGTTAATAGAATAATAGAACCAAAAGAAGGATATATACTAGAAGGTGCCACTACTGAAGGATATGAAGGATGCACAGTAAGTGGTAATCTTGTAAGTGCATATATAACTAAAAATGGTAGATGCAAAGTCACTTTAAATCAAGAATTCTTTTCAGTAAATGTAAATATAACAGGAGCAAATCCAAGCACAATAACAGAAAGCGATCAAGCATATGGTCAAGATTTAACTTATACTTTAATTCCAGAAGAAGGTTACACAACACAAGGAGCTTACTATAATGGTGGAGGATGTTTACTTGAAGAAGATATACTGAAAGTACACGTAACTAAAAATGTATCTTACAATATATCACTACCTAAAATACCACCAGAACCAAAGCCAAAACATACAGTAACAGTTTTATGTTCAAACTGCACTAGTAACTTCGGACAAAAAAGTGTATATGAAGGAAGCAATGCTACATTTGCAATAACAGCAACTAGTGGATTTACTTTAAGAAATGCAGACGTTACTTCATCTAATGAAACAAACTGCATTTTAAATGAAAATAATGAACTTACAGTAAAAAATGTAGTGGAAGATACTACATGCACAGTAATTGCAAAAACAAAAAGTCATGTATTATCTGAAAAGATATTAGATGATAATAAAAGCATATCAGCAGCAAGCATAGACTATAATAAAGTAGACAAAAATAATAACACAGGAGAAATATACTACACAACTGATACACAAGATAAATCAAGAGTATATTTTTATAGAGGAAATGTAACAAATAACTGGGTAATATTCGGTAAAAATAATGAAGGAAAAGAACTATATTGGAGAATAATTAGAACCAACTCTAATAATGAAGGAAATGGTGTAAGACTTCTTTATGTAGGACCAAATCCTTCAACTACAAATGCTTCAATAGCATCTAGTAACTTTAACGATAAAATATATCCAAGTGCTATTAGATATATGTATGGAAGTTCTTATAGTGATCTAGATGAGTTAAGAACTAATATATATGATTCAGATGTAAAACTTATGATAGATAACTATTATAGTAGAAATCTAGTAAGATATTCTAACTATATAAATAGGAATGCTATCTACTGTGGTGATTCATCAATATATAATGGAACATATACAATAAAAGACAATGGTAAAATAAAAACAACTGTATATACTAATGCTTATAAGAGAGCTTATAAAATAGATGAGCCATCATATGCATGTGAAGAATTATCAGATAGATATAGCACTAAAAACGGAAATGAATCACTTAAATATCCAATAGCCCTAATGACTATAGATGAGATAGTATTTGCAGGAGGAAGTTCTGGAAAAGGGAACTCAAAAGCATGGTATTATTTAAATAGTATTGGTTCATCAATCATGGGTAACCAAAGATGGTGGACAATGTCACCAGCTAAAATAGCATCAACTACTAGTTCAACTGCAAAAGCAGTAGGATATATTTATGAAGTAAATGGAAGAAGCGGAACATATGGTTCATTCCAAGCAATGACAGTTGATAAAAACTATGCTATAAGACCGGTAATATCATTAAATAATGATGTTCTAACTAATGATGCTGACGGAACAGTAGATAATCCATATAGAATACTTCCATATGAAAATGTCAAAGTAAATGTTATATGTGAAAACTGTAAAGAATCAGAAGTATCATTTGAAGTAGAAAAACATTCTGATAAAGTATTAACAATTAATCCTAAAGAAGGATACATGATCAGACATTCTACAGTAAGTGGAGAAGGATGTAAACTAAAAGGAAATGCCTTATCAATAGAGAATGCTTATAACAATCAAACATGCACCGTAACTTTATCACCACTTGCATATGAAATAAGATTTATAGTTGATCACGGAAGTGCAGCTCCTAGCTATGTTGAAGTGGCTCCAGGAGAAACAACTGTATCAACAGTTACAGCATCAACTGGATATGATATTAACACTCTAACAACAACATCAAGTGGATGCAAAGCCGAAAATGGAAAAATAACAGCGTATAATGTCGGAAAAGATAGATCGTGTGTAGCTTCAATGAACAAACTTAAGTATACCGTTAACTTATCAGTAACAAACGGCACTACTTCAAGTAATTCACAAATAGTAGAATATGGCTCTAATGCATCATTTACTATAACAGCAAACGAAAACTATGATATATCAAAAGCTACAGTAACTGGAGGTTGTACAATCTCTGGAAGCACAGTAACAGCAAGCAATGTTACAAGTAATGTAAGCTGCAACGTTAATATTCCAATTAAACAATACACAGTATCAGTTTCATGTACAGGATGTTCGTCAAATCCATCTAGTGCATTAATCAATCACTCATCAAATGCTACTTTTACACTTACTGCATCTAATAATTATAAATTATCTGGATCAACAGTAACAGGAACAGGATGTTCTCTATCAGGAAGTACACTGACAGTTAGAAATGTTACTAATAATGTTACTTGTACAGTAAAAGCAGTAAAAAGTTCCTGTACAGTCACAAGGACAGCATACTCAGGATCTGGTAACAAATGGTATTGGACAGCTTCTTATGAATGTAATGGAACAACCGGTACAATTAAAGGATGCTCAGTCAAATATACTAATACAGGAAGCGGAGCAGCAAGCGGAAGCTGGACTTGTAACGGAGGAACAAAAGGTGTATCTAACTATTATAAATGTGTTGGAACAGATACAAATTGTCTAAAGAACTACTGCAATAGTAGTGCAAGTACTTGTCCTAAAGGGCCAGGATTGCCTTCATCCATTAGTTGTTCATGCTAACAAAATCAAACAGAAAATAGAAATATTTTCTGTTTTTTGTAGTTAAAAAACATCTATTTGTAAAGAAGGTGTACAACTTTAAAAAAACTTTTATTTTTTTTAATTTTGCTATTTACAAGAAAAAAGTATTAATGTAAAATAGTGGTAGATAGTGGAGTGAAGTGGAAGAAAGTGGGGGATTAAAATGCTAATGGGAGAATATCATCACAGTATTGATGAAAAAGGCAGATTAATTATTCCTTCTAAATTCAGATATGATTTGGGCGACGAAATTATCGTTACTCGTGGTCTAGATAAATGTTTATTCATTTATTCAAAATCTGAATGGGAGAAGATTACTAACAAACTTGCTTCTCTTCCATTTACTAAAGGCGACGTCAGAAACTTCAATAGATTTTTCTTAGGCGGAGCATCCACTAGCGAATTCGATAAGCAAGGTCGAATTAATATTACCTCACCACTCGTTCGTTACGCCAATTTAACAAAGAACTGCGTTATAATTGGCGTAAACGAACACATAGAAGTATGGGCTGAGGATGCGTTTAATACTTTCATGGAGAGTAATCTAGATGCCTTTGCAGACATTGCAGAAAATTTATTTACTGGAGGAGAAAATGCATAAGAGTGTATTATTAGATGAATCAATTGAAGGATTAAACATTAAGGCTAGTGGCAAATATATCGATGCAACACTTGGCTATGCTGGCCATTCAGGGGAAATTTTGAAGAGATTAGAAACTGAGGGGTTCCTATTCGCCTTTGATCAAGATGAGGAAGCAGTTACTTATAGCAGTGAAAAACTAAGTAAGATAGGTAATAACTTTAAAATCTTTCATACAAATTTTAAGAATATGAAAGAGTATATTAAAGAACCAGTAGATGGAATACTATTCGATCTAGGGGTTAGCTCTCCACAACTTGACGAAATTTCAAGGGGTTTTAGTTTTCATAAAGACGCACCTCTAGACATGAGAATGGATAGAAGGCAAAAGTTAAGTGCCAAAGAAGTAGTAAATGAATATTCACTTAACGATTTAATCAATTTACTATATTGCTATGGGGAAGAAGCAAATGCTAAATCAATTGCTAAAGCTATTGTAAATAATAGACCAATTAACACTACACTAGAACTTGCTGAGATAATTAAGAATAATGTCCCAGAAAGTTATAGAAGAAAAGAAAATCCTTGTAGGAAAACATTTCAAGCAATAAGAATAGAAGTTAATGATGAACTTCGAATTTTAGAAAGTTCCATTAAAGATGCATTTGATTTATTGGCTCCTCATGGAAGACTATGTATTATTTCTTTTCATAGTTTGGAAGATAGAATAGTAAAAGAGGTTTTTAAAGAATTAACAAGCGATAATCCGCTTTCAAAGAAACTACCAGTAGTGCCAGATGATATGAAAGCAAAAGCTATAAATATAACAAGAAAGCCATTAGTGGCTACTGATAAAGAACTAGAAGACAATAATAGAAGTAGAAGTGCAAAACTAAGAATAATAGAAAAAATATAAAAGGAGAAAGAATATGATAAAGAACAGAAAGAAAAACTTATTTAGAGGTGAAAGAACATTACGTTTCTTAATAGGTGTTTTAATAATCGGAAATATTTTCGGTGGTTCTTTATCTATGGCTTTTATTTCAAAAACCAATTTTGAAGTAGAAAGCATAAAAGAAAAAATTGCTAAACAAGAAAATATTAATGCAAGTTTAGAAATGAAAATTAATGAACTAGCATCTTTAGACAATGTTGAAGCTGTTGCAACAACTTATGGTTTGGGGTATAATAATAGTAATATAAGAAGAGTTTCAACAGAGGAGTAATAATATGAAAAAAACAAGAACTGTAAAAATATATAAGCTATTTATATTAGTTGTTGTTTTTTTATTTGCAGTAATATCTGTAAGATTATCTTATATAGTACTTAGTAAAACTGTGGACGGAATTGACTTAACTGCATTTGCAGAAAGTAGAAATACTGTTAAAGAAAAAATATTTGCTGAGCGTGGAACTATATATGATTCTTTAGGAAATATATTATCTGTAAATATTAACTCATATACTGTAATAGCGTATCTAGAACCAAGTAGAACTACTGATATGTCTAGTCCTAATCACGTAGTAGATAAAGAAAAAACAGCAAAAGCATTAAGTCCTATCATCAATATGAGCGAAGAAGATATACTATACTTATTAAATATACCAGATGTATACCAAGTTGAACTTGGCCCTGGTGGAAGAGGAATAACTGAACTCGTAAAAGAACAAATAGAAAAATTAGAACTACCAGGAATAGACTTCATAAAAAGCGTAAAAAGATATTACCCTAATGGAGACTTCCTAAGTTATACTCTAGGATATGCTAAAACGTATGAAGACGGTAGTGTAGTTGGAGAAATGGGAGTAGAACTAGAATTTAATGATGAATTAACTGGTAAAAATGGTTCAAGAGAATATGAAGGAGATATCTACGGATATAAAATGGCAGGAGCTAAAGAAAATGTAGTAGCAGCTGAAAATGGAGATAATATTTACTTAACTATTGATACTAATATCCAATTATTTGCAGAACAAGCTCTTGCAAAAATGGAAGAAGCATCATACCTTGAATGGGCTAGTGTAAGTGTAACTAATGCTAAAACAGGAGAAATACTAGCAGTAGCATCTAACCCTAGTTTTGATCCCAATACTAAAAATATAAAGAGTTATTATGATCCATTTGTTTCTTATACATATGAACCTGGTTCTACAATGAAAACATTCTCATTTATGAGTGCTATCGAAAATGGATTATATGATGAAAAAGAAAAATATATGTCAGGTAATATAGTGGTTGATGGATACAAAATAAGTGACTGGAACACATGGGGATGGGGAGAGATCACTTATGACCAAGGATATATGGCATCATCAAACGTAGCGGCATCAAAACTCGCATTAAGACAAGGCGGAAAGATGCTAAAAGACTTCTATACTAAACTAGGTCTAGGTGAAAAAACAGGAATCAATCTTCCTAATGAAGAATATGGAACACTTCCATTCAAAGTTGATATAGAAGTAGCTAATGCTTCATTTGGACAAGGTATGACAGTTACACCAGTTCAAATGGTCCAGGCATTTACTTCTATTGCTAATGATGGAGTTATATTAAAACCATATATAGTAAAGAAAGTAACTGACTCAAAAGGAAATGTAATATTAGAAAATGAAAGAACAGAAGTAAGACAAGTAGCAAGTAAAAAAACAATTGATAAAATGAAAAAATTAATGTGGGGAGCAGTAAACTCTGATGACCCAGTTGCAGCTTCTACTGGATATAAGACTTCTCCAGTAGTAACTATTGGTAAAACAGGTACAGCAGAAATAGCTGATCCAAACACAGGAAGATACTTAACTGGATACTATGACTACATAAGAAGCTTTGCAGCATTATTCCCAGCAGATGATCCACAAATACTAGTATATATAGCAGCAAGTAAAATAACATCTATGTCTCTTCCACAAGAAGCATATAGAGGATTAGTGCAGGATATAAGCTCATACTTAGGAATAACAGGTAAGTATGTAGATGAAGTAAAAAATGAATTTAAAATGCCATCTTTAATAAATAAAGATGTAACACTTGCTAAAGAAACATTAAAAGACACTAAATCAAATATAATAGTAATAGGAAGTGGAACTAAAGTAATCAATCAGTACCCTAATAAAGGAGCAGTAGTTAACTCTAATGATAAAGTATTCTTATTAACTAATGATAATAATCTAAGCCATATAAATGTAGAAGGCTTTAGTAAGAATGATCTAGAAATATATGGAAAACT
The DNA here is from genome assembly GCA_016292035.1 of Caryophanales bacterium. GTDB lineage: Bacteria > Bacillota_I > Bacilli_A > RF39 > UBA660 > RUG727. The sequence goes on along the minus strand of JAEEZR010000010.1, from coordinate 73,240 downwards.
AGTAGGAACTAAATTTAAATATAGTGGCTTTGGATACGCAAAGAATACAGATTTAAGAGGTAAAAAAGTAAATCCAAGTGAAATCATTGACATTACTTTAGAGCCAATATATGTTGAGAAAAAAGAAGAAAAGAAAGAAACTCAAATAAACTCTTGACATATAATAGATTATAGTGTATTATTTAATACGAAAAAGAGAAAGCAGTGCATCCACGCACTCACCTGACTTATAATAGGTAAGTAGGTAAAAAGCTAAGAAATTAATCATTTTGAAGTTTTTAAGTGGATGCATATTATGCATTCACTTTTATATTTGGAGGTGCTTTAAAATAGCAAAGCAAAAAGACGATGTTCTAATTAATGAACAAATAAATGTTGATTCAATGATGGTCATAGGACCAAATGGAGAAAAACTTGGTATTAAAAGTAAACAAGATGCTCTAACACTAGCAGGATATGCAGGACTTGATCTAGTACTTATGAGTGCTAACGGCCCTACACCAGTATGCAAAGTAATTGACTATAATAAGTTTAAATATGAAAAACTAAAGAAAGAAAAAGAACAAAAGAAAAAACAAAGAGAACAAAATCTTGATTTAAAAGAATACCGTTTATCCGTTACAATTGATAAACATGACTTCGAAACTAAATTAAGAAACGCAAGTAGTTACCTTGAAAAAGGTCACAAAATTAAAGTGTCTATAAGATTCAAAGGTAGACAAATTGCGCATCCAGAACTAGGAAAAGAAGTAATAGAAAAATTTGCTGAAGGACTAAGCGAACACGGAAGTATTAGTGAAGAAGCTAAACTTGAAGGAAGAAGTATTAGCCTTGTAGTAGCACCTAAATAAAAAAGAAAGAAGGAGAAAGATATGCCAAAACAAAAGACACATAAAGGAATAGCTAAAAAAGTTACAGTAAGACCTGGTGGAAGCACTAAAATTGGTAAACCAGGAGCAAACCATAAAACAGGAAAGAAGCCAACAAGCTTCAACAGAGATCACAGAAAGGGATCTACTTTATCACAAGCTGATACAAATAGATACAAGAAAGCATTAAGGGGGTAGTAGTAAATGACAAGAGTTAAAGGCGGAATTGTTAGTAGACAAAGAAGAAAAAAAGTATTAAAAGCTGCTAAAGGTTACTTTGGAAGCAAACACAGACTATATAAGAGTGCTCAAGAACAATTAATGCATTCAGGAAGATATAGTTTCAACGACAGAAAGAAAAATAAAGGTAACTTCAGAAAATTATGGATAACAAGAATAAATGCTGCTTGTAGACAAAATGATATTAGTTATTCTAAATTCATTAATGGACTACAAAAAGCTGGTGTTGAAATCAACAGAAAGATGTTATCTGAACTAGCAATAGTTGACATGAATGAATTTGCTAAATTAGTTAAAATAGCTAAAGATGGTTTAGAAGGAAAAGCTGTAAAAGCTCCTAAAGCTGAAACAAAAGAAGCTAAAAAAGAAACAACTGATTTATCAAGCAAAACTGTAGCTGAATTAAAAGAAATAGCTAAAGAAAAAGGTATCGAAGGATACACTACAATGAAAAAAGCTGAATTACTTGAAGCTTTAAAGTAATTAATAAATAAAAAAAGACTTAAGAGTTTGTACTCTTAAGTCCTTTTTTTGTGAATTCTCTTTGAATTGCTTTAGTAGAAAGTAGAAGAGAATATTTAGTATTGTTAATTACTAAATCAAATTCTCCAATATATTCAAATATAACAGGACTAAATCCAATCTTAAAGTCATTTAATCCTTTATATGGATTACTATCACTAAAGTCACCTGTAATACCATTTAAATCAAAGAATTTAAATCCTTCCTCTTTATAATGATCTATTAGATAGTAGTGCATGAAATGATTAGGAAGTAACTTATTATATTGTTTATTAAAACCAGAAGCAAATATAGTAGCAATACCATTATATTTAATAACTAATGCACTAGCAATGTCTTCTTTAGTAGTGCCATTTTGAATCTTTTGATTAACAGATGCTATTTCTTCATTAATATCATTTAGTTTTTTATCACTATTCATCTTTTCGTTTAATATAGACTTGTTAGATGGATCCATTTGAAGTATTCTATTAATTTTTTCATTTAGTACTTCTTCAATAGTAATATCCTCTTGTAAGTGATGCAAATATGAATGATAATCCATACTAATTAAATATAAATCAGCCATATCTTTTTCACTAAACTCTTTAAATATAGTTTTATAAAAATCACTAGAATAATCATTTTTTCTCTTAACAAACTCATAAAAAGCATTTATATCATATATATCACATTTATTAAGAGTTAAACCTTTAGATTGAAATTTAGAAATTTTATTATATATCTTTGGATCTACCTTATTATAACTAAAATCTTTTAAATTAATAATAGGGTTAAATCTAGGAAGTATACTCTCAAAATATAAATTATCTTTAAGTTTCTTAAAACCATTTTCTTCTAATGTATTTATCAAATTAGCAGAAGTAGAGTTAAGAGTCTTATTACCATTTTTATTATTTAAAATTGATAAAGTGATAATAGGGTCAATCTTAATAAATGCAAAGCCTTTCTTAGAAAAGTAAGACTTTAATGCTTTAATAAACTCACTAAATGTTTCTTTATCAAAGTAATCTACTAGAAATCCCCTTGGACTATATCCGTATTTTACATTAAGAGATATTGTTTTAGAAAGAATTAAAGCTCCTGCCATTAATTCATCATCTTTAAAACCGCCTACATAAATAGAAGTATATCCTTCGCTTTCCATAACATTTCCATATGAACTAGTTTGATAAAAACTACCAAGCATATGGTTTTTTGAAAAGTTATCAAATTCTTCTTTAGTTAATTCCCTAATATTCATATTTTTCCTCCTTCATAATTATAACACAGCTATAAGCCATATTTCTTATTAAACTTATCTATTTGACTTAATCTTCTTACATTATTATCTTCTCTTAAATAGTTAATATCAGTTACCTCAAGTCCTTCTATTTCATAAGCAGGACACATAGTAATGATATTTGTAGTATCGTGAAAAGTAACAACCCTAAAGTAATTAGTCATTTTATTATTAACTCTTCCACAATTATCATATCTAAATGTATAAACATCTTCAAATAAATGTACAAAAGCGCTTCTGTTTTTTTGTCTTAAAACAATTTGTCTAACTTCTTCTAAAGCTTTATCCAGTGGAAAATCAGCGTTAAAGACATCATTGTGTACTTTTCCATCATCTTCTTCTTGCAATGTATGTATTTTTAAAAGCTCTAAAAATCTTTCCTCACTATAATTAGATATTTGACTAAAAATGTAATTGAAGTTATCATCCTCATCTACCATACCAGCCCTGTGCTTACAAAAGTAAAGAGAACTACTACCATTAAAATTCCAATATTTAATTTTAGGATAATTATTAACTAATTGGTAAGCCTTAAGGTAATCTTTTGTATGTATAAAAAGCTTAACTAATGAAGAAACAAAACATTCAAGTATTTTTCTGTATTGCTTTTCGCTTATTTTACTTTTACAAGCATGAATATCATCAAAGCCAAAACGTTGAAGTTCAACTTTGGCACGACCAAATTCTCTAATAGATATAAGGGTACTAATATAAAAGCACATAGCAAAAAGATCCTCAGGATAATTATATATATAACGCTGTAGTTCACCAATTGCTGAAACTGGGCTTACTTTTACTAGATCTCTAATAGCACTAAATTCCCCAGCATCAAAATGTTTTTTTCTAGTTTTTCTATCTAATTCTTTTCTACTTAGTAGTTCTTCTTTGCTTTTCATATTTTAGCCCCTTTTTTTAATGTTATATATAGTAGCACATTAAATACAAAAAGTCAACATTAATTGTACTTAAATTAGTACTGAAAATAAAAGTGTAAACCTCCTGTTATTTTTAGGAAAATAGTAGTATAATTTAAATATGGAGGGATTAGATAGTGAGTAAGATAGTAGATATAAAAGCAAGAGAAATATTAGATTCAAGAGGTAACCCAACACTTGAAGTAAGTGTATATACTGAAAAAGGTTCAAAAGGTACTTTCGGTGTACCTTCTGGTGCTTCAACAGGTAAAAGAGAAGCACTAGAACTTAGAGACAACGATGAAAGATACATGGGTAAAGGAGTATTAAAAGCAGTAAATAATGTTAATACTGTTATAAGAGCAGCTCTTTTAGGAGTAGAAGTTGAAAGTCAAAAGGAAATAGACAAAATAATGATAAAACTAGATGGAACAGAAAACAAATCTACTCTAGGAGCTAATGCAATAGTAGGTGTTAGTATTGCTGCTATTAAAGCTGCTGCACTAGATAATAACCTTGAAGTATATGAGTATTTAAATAAAAGAGAAACTAAAATCCCATATTGTATGTTTAATATATTAAATGGTGGTAAACATGCTGCTAATAATATTGATATTCAAGAATTTATGATAATGCCTAAATTTAAAGAATTTAAAGAAAGCTTAAGAGCAGCTTCAGAAATATTCCATTCACTAAAAGGAATATTACTAGAAAAAGGATTATCTACTGGTGTAGGTGATGAAGGAGGATTTGCTCCTGATCTAGAGAATAACGAAGAAGCATTAACTCTAATAGTAAAAGCAATTGAAACAGCTGGATATATCCCTGGAAAGAATATATTTATTGCATTAGACGTTGCTGCTACATCATTTTATAATAGTGAAACAGATACTTATAATATAGATAATAAAAATTTAAATAGAGAAGAAATTCTAGAATACTATAAGGATTTACTAAAAAAATATCCAATAATAAGTATAGAAGATCCTTATGCAGAAGAAGACTTTGAAGGATTTAAACTAATAACAGAAGCCCTTGGTAAAAAGATAAGTATAGTAGGTGACGATTTATTTGTAACTAATAAAGAAATACTTAAAAAAGGCATTGAAATGGGTCTATGTAATGCAATTATAATTAAACCAAATCAAATAGGTACTCTTTACGAAACACTAGAAACAATAGTGCTTGCTAAACAAAATAAATATACATGTATAATGAGTCATCGTTCAGGAGAAACACCTGATTCATTCATAAGTGATTTAGCTGTTGCTATGAATGTACCATTTATGAAAAGTGGTTCTACTTCTAGAGGAGAAAGACTATCTAAATATAATAGACTTCTAGAAATAGAAGAAAATATTGAAAAAGAAAGCGAAATAGGTTAAAATATTACCTGAGGTGTAAAAATGGAAATAGTATTAATAATAGTATCAATAATATTAATAGCTTTAGTACTTTTACAAAGTGGTAAAGCATCAGATGCTGGCCAAATAATAACTGGAGGAAACTCTATGTTAATGGGTCAAATGAAAGAAAGAGGACCAGAAAAATTCCTAACTAGACTTACATTCATAATGGGATTCTTATTTATCGCAATTTCATTATTCTTAAGTATATAAACTATATCTTAAAACGAGTGAATATTGCACATAAAAATCATTAAAGTGAATTAAAAAACAAATAGTTATTAATTAATCTATTTGTTTTTTTATGCCTATATAGTATAATAAACATAGTAAGGAAGAAGATATATGAAAGAAAAAGTATTAAGTGTTTTTAATCATTCTAATAATAAAAAATTAGATCCAATAGATATAATCAAACATATAAAGAAGGATTATACATCAGAAGATATTAAAAGTCTTCTAGAAGTTTTATATGAGCTAGTAAACGAAGGACAGTTAATTTCCTGCAAAAAGAATACTTTCAAGCTAGCTACAGATGAATACTTTAAAGCTAAAGTAGAAGTAGTTGCTTCAGGAAATGCATGGGCACTAATAGATAAAGAAGATGATTTATTTATTGATAAAAGAAATCTTCAAGATGCTCAAAATGGTGACACATGCTTACTTGAAAAATTTGTAACAAGAGATGGATTAGAAGCAAGAGTTAAAAGAGTTCTTGAAAGAAGTCTACCACTTGCTGAAGTATGTATAGAAAATAATGTAACCTATGTTAAACCACTAAAACCATATAAACTAAATATTATTCTTGAAGAAAGCGATATTCCTCTAGTTGAAGGAGAAATAGTATCTTTAAGAAGTACAAGACAAGATAAAGATGATATATATGCTAAAGTAGATAAAAAAATAGGTCATAAAAACTCACCAGACATAGATACTCTAGAAATAATGGCAGAAATGGAAGTACCTACTGGATTTTCTAAAGAAACTGAAGAAGAAGTAAAACATTTACCTACTGAAGTAACTAAAGAAGAATTTAAAGGAAGAGTAGATTTAACTAATGAAGAAATCTTTACAATAGATGGAATAGATACAAAAGATATAGATGACGCTATCAGTTTAAAAATGCTAGATAATGGAAACTATGAATTAACAGTATCTATAGCTGATGTTACTTCTTATGTTAAATGGAATAGTGCCACTTTTAAAGATGCCTATAACAAAGGTAATTCTACATACATGGCAGATAAAGTAGAGCCTATGCTTCCAATAGAATTATCAAATGGTATATGCTCACTTAATGAAGGGGTATATAGAAAAGCAGTATCATGCAAAATGGAAATAAATGAATATGGTAATATCCTAAATAAAAGTATATTCCCAAGCGTTATTAAATCTAGAAAAAAGATGAATTATGATGACGTTAACAAAGTATTAAAAGGTGAACACGTAGAAGGATATGAAGAATTTAGAGAAACTCTTCTTAAAATGAATGAATTATCTAAAATACTTAAGCAAAACAAAAGAGAAAGAGGAGAAATTGAATTTGCCTCTGATGAAATAAAACTAATAGTAGATGAAAACGGAAAAGTAAAAGAAATAAAGAAATATGAAGAAGGAGAAGGACAAACTCTAATTGAACAATTCATGATAGCTTCAAACGAAAGCTCTATTGATCTTTTAACAGAAGTTAGTGATTATGGAATCTATAGAGTACACGCAACTCCTACACCTAAAAAAATAGAAGAGTTCCTAAAGCTTATGAGTGCTCTAGGATATACTCTTAAAGGTAAATTTGATTATTCTGATATGTCAAATAAGAATATACAAAAAATAATAAGTACAATAAAAGGTACAAAAGATGAAGAAATACTAAGTAAGAAACTATTAAGAAGCATGCAAAAAGCCGTATATTCTCCAGAAAATATAGGCCACTATGGACTAGGAAGTAAAAAGTATACACATGAAACTTCTCCAATAAGAAGATTTTCTGACTTACTTCTTCACTATATGATTAAAGTAGCTATATTTAAAGAAAACATTGGTGTTAGTTTAGATGAAATAGCAAGAGGTCTTTCTGAAGCATGTGAACACATAAGCATGACTGAAAGAAGAAGCGATGAATGTGAATACGAAGTAGAAGACATGAAAATAGCAGAATACATGGAAGACCATATAGGAGACATATATGATGCTAAAATAGATACAATTAACAAAAATGGATTCTTTGTAGTAACAAGTAACTATGTAGAAGGATTTGTAAACTATGAAGATCTAAAAGGATACTTTAACTCATCTGAAGACTTTACTCTTGTATACGCAAGAAAAGGACAAGTAGCATTTAATCTAGGACAAAAAATAAAAGTAAAATGTATAAATGCATCTAAAGAATTAAGACATGTTGATTTTACAGTAGTGGGGCTTGAAAGATGGAAATAGTAAATAGAAAAGCTAGATTCAACTATGAAATAATAGATGAAATAGAAGCTGGAATAGAACTTAAAGGCACTGAAATAAAAAGTATTAGAAAAGGTTCAGTTTCATTAGATGACTCATATGCTAGAATAAAAAAAGGTGAAGTATATTTAACTAATACATATATTGCTAAATATGAAGAAGGTAATATATTTAATCATGATGAAAGAAGAGAAAGAAAACTACTTCTTCATAAAAATGAAATAAATAAACTTTCTAAGCAAATAGAACTTAATAAATATACACTAGTGCCTCTAAAAGTTTATATAAAGAATAATAAAGCTAAAGTTCTTTTAGCTCTAGCAAGAGGTAAAAAACTTTATGATAAAAGAGAAACAATAAAGAAAAGAGACTTAGAAAGAGAAAATAGGTATTAAAGCAGTTTTTATGCTGCTTTTTTATTTACTATTTGTACAATAAATGCTACAATATACTCAATGAAAGGCGGTGACCTCTAGATGAAAAAAGAACTAACTGAACTTGATAAAATAGATGTAAGTAATATAAAGAGAATGTTTTATAAAGACTTTGATAACTTAACAGTACTAACTAAAAAAGAAGAAAGAATACTAATTAAAGAAAGTCAAGAAGGAAACATGAAAGCTACTAACAAATTAATAGTTCATAATCTAAAATTAGTAAGGGGCATTGCATTAAAATATAAAAAAGCAGGATTAGATGAATTGGATCTTATAGAAGAAGGAATACTTGGTTTATATGTAGCTATAAAGAACTTTGATTTAAATAGAAAAGAGAAACTATCTACATATGCTACTCCAAACATTACATCATATATTCAAAAATTTGCCCAAAAGAATACTAAAGCAACTAAGATGTCATGGCATGGTAATACAATTATAAATAAATTCAATAAGTTTATTAATGAATATAAAAAAGAATATGGTAGACTTCCTTCAAGAAGTGAAGTAGCTAAAGCTTTAAATATAAAAGAAAAGAAAGTAAGAGAACTAGAAGTAACATCACTTAATTCTATAAGCCTAGAAACATATATAGATGAAGATGAAGAAAAAACTATAAAAGATAATGTAGCAGACTCTACTTATAATCCAGAAGAATTAGTAGTTAATAAATTAACTAAAGAATCTTTAAAGAATTTATTAAACATTATAAGAGGAATGAATACACTTTCAGAAAGAGAAAAAGATATTCTTCTATATAAATGTGGATATACTACAGGGAAAGAATTAACATTTGAAGAAATAGCCAAAATATATGGTGTTAGAAGACAAAGAATAAATCAAATACATAGCAAAGCAATAAAAAAAATATTATTATCCAAAGAAGCAGAAAAACTAGCTTATTTAACAGATAATCCAGAAGCTGCATTAAAACTAATAAAAGAAGCAAGAAAAAACAGATAAAGGTTTGACTTAAAAGCCATAATATGATAAAATTACTACGTTTGTAGAAAATCTTTCTCTACAACCGCACAGAAAAGGTTTATAAGCGTAGACACCTTAATGGCGAGTCTTATTGAAGGAGGAATAATAAATGAAAGCAATATTTGTTACTGGTGGAAAACAATATTTAGTTAACGAAGGAGATATCCTTTATGTTGAAAAACTAGATAATGAAGTAAACACTGACGTTGTTTTTGACAAAGTTTTATACTTAAACGGTGAAATTGGTGCTCCATATATTAATGGTGCTACAGTAACTGCTAAAGTACTTAAACATGGTAAACAAAAGAAGATAGTTGTATTCAAATACAAAAATAAAACTAAATCTTCAAGAGTTAAACATGGTCATAGACAACCATATACTAAAATTGAAATTAAAAAAATTGGTAAGTAATTATGATTAAAGCTTATTTTAAAAAAGAAAATAATATAATTACTAGCATAAAAATAGAAGGCCATGCTATGTATGATAAATATGGGAAAGATATAGTATGTGCTGGAGTAAGTACTAGTTTAATAGTTACTGTAAATGCAATTCTTAGATTTGACAAAGAAGCAATCTCTTATAGTCAAAAAGAAATGTTTACTCTAGAAAATATAAAGAAAGATAATATAACTAATACATTATTATTAAATCTTTATGAATCATTAAAAGAACTAGAAAGTACTTACAAAGATAATATTAATATTGAGGAGGACTAATAGATGAAATTTATGATTTTAGATTTACAACTATTCGCATCTAAAAAAGGTGTTGGTTCAACTAAGAACGGTAGAGACTCTGAAGGTAGAAGACTTGGTGCTAAGAAAAGCGACGGAGAATTTGCTAAAGAAGGAAATATCATTTATCGTCAAAGAGGAACTAAAATTTATCCAGGTGTAAACTGTGGAATGGGTAAAGATCATACACTATTTGCTTTAGTAGACGGAATAGTAAAGTATGAAAGAAAAGGAAAAGATAAAAAACAAGCAAGCGTTTATCCTACAAAATAAACGCTTTTCTTTTGAAATAAAATATGCTATACTTTAATAAATCAATGAAGAAGAGAAGTAAGTTTAAAAACGATTTATAGAGAGTCAATGATTGGTGGAAAATTGATAATATGCTTAAACTGAATAACACTTCTGAGTGATATATTGAAATTAAGTAAATATATACGTAAGGAATGCGTTAAATCCTAAAGTGATCTATTTATAGATAAACTGGGTGGTACCGCGGAATCTAAGCAGTGTTTCGTCCCTAAGAGGGAGGACACTGTTTTTTTATATTTAGAAAGGATGATAAAAATGGATTTAAAAGAATTACATGAAAAATATGAAGAATTACTTGGAACACAAGTAACAATATCAGGATGGATTAAAAACCATAGAAAACAAAAAGAATTTGGATTCATAGATTTTTCTGATGGAACATGTTTTAAACATTTGCAACTAGTATATACAAATGAATTAAGTAGCTTTGAAGAAATATCTAAGTATCCAATAGGCGCTGCTATAACAGTAGAAGGTACTTTAATTAAGTCAGAAGGATCAGGTCAAGAATACGAACTTAAAGTAGAAAATATTAAACTAGAAGGAGACTGTGATGAAGATTATCCTCTTCAAGCTAAAGGAAGACCAACAAGAGAATTTTTAAGAGAACAAGCTTATATTCGTCCTAGAACAAACCTATTCCAAGCAGTATTTAAAGTAAGAAGTGTAGCTGCAATGGCTATTCACGAATACTTCCAAAAGAACAACTATGTATATGTACATACTCCTCTTTTAACAACAGCTGCTTGTGAAGACCCTGATCAAATGTTTAAAGTAACAACACTTGATTTAAATAACATCAAAAAAGTAGATGGCAAAATTGATTGGAAAGAAGACTTATTTAACAAAGCAACATATATAACAGGAAGTGGACAACTTCAAGGTGAAACATTTGCCCTAGCATTTAAGAAAATTTATACATTCGGACCAACATTTAGAACAGAAAACTCAAACACTAAAACACATGCAAACGAATTTTGGATGATTGAACCAGAAATAGCTTTCTGTGATCTAGATAAGGTAATGGACATAGAAGAAGAAATGCTAAAGTTCATAGTAAAATATGTACTAGACAAATGTCCTGAAGAAATAGATTTTCTAAACCAATTCGTAGATAACACATTAAAAGATAAGCTAACAAAATTACTTGCATCTAACTTCGTAAGAATAACTCACCACGATGCTATTACCCTCTTAAAGGAAAGTGGTGTAGATTTCGAGTTTACTCCTGACTATGATGATGACATCGCTAAAGAACATGAAAAATATATAACAGAGCACTTTAACAGTCCAGTATTCATAACTAACTGGCCTAAAGAAATAAAAGCATGGTATATGAAAGAAAACGATGATCATAAGACAGTAGCAGCAGTAGATCTAGAAGTACCAGGAGCAGGTGAATTAATTGGTGGTTCTCAAAGAGAAGATAACTATGAAAAACTAGTTGCACGTGCTAAAGAATGTAATGTTGCTATGGAAACAGTAGACTGGTATATGAATCTAAGAAGATTCGGAGGATGTTATCACTCTGGATTTGGAATGGGATTTGAAAGACTAATTATGTATTTAACAGGAGTTGAAAACATAAGAGATGTTATTCCTTATCCAAGAACACCAGGAAGCTGTGAATATTAATTGTAAACTAAAGTAAAATAACTGCAAATCAATTGCAGTTATTTTTATAGCTATGTTATTATATTTCTAGAAAGTAGGTAAACATGAAAAATAAAAAAGGATTCACATTAGTAGAACTTCTAGCAGTAATAGCAATACTAGCAATACTAATGTTACTTATAATGCCAAATGTACTTGGCATGTTCTCTAAAGGAAAGAAAAATGCCTTCAAAGTACAAGTAGGCAATATTGTAGAATCAGCACAAAAACAAATTCAAACAGATACATTAGAAGGAAAAAATATTAATTTATACTGTGAAGGATTAGATGAGTGTGAAGATAGTAAACAACTATCAGTATCAGAAAACGGGGCAAAATACCAAGTAACATTTAATAGAAAAAATAACGTTAAATCAATAGCTATAGAAGATGGTAACTATTGCTATGTGAGCGATAATTATAATGCAAATATAAATGAAGAGGATTTAGTAGAAGGAAAGCCTCTTACATGCATAAATGGAGTATGTGTATGTGAAAATCTAGATCCAGCTAATAATACATATGTATACTGGAATCATACAATTACTTACGGTAGAAGAAGATGCACATATGAAAATGGTAAATGCATTAATTACACAGTAGAAGGTGAATTATTTACAGATAGAACATATCCATCAAATGCATTAACCAGTTATGAAACACTAGGAAATTTGTTCTTTAGAACAACACTAAATAACGGCTACGTTCTAGGACATGAAATATGTGCTAAGAGTACTACTAAAACAACATGTTTTAAGAAAAATGCATTTGATAATATTGAAACGGGTGAGGAATTAAAACCAATACTTATAAGCGCTGGTTTTAACCCATATATGTGCTTACAATCCCAATCTTTAGTCGATAATTCTGTTGTTGGTGGACCTTTTTGTTTTGACAGGACAAATGGAACTTTGGATTTTTTAAAAAGAATGGACGGCAATTTAGTGTTTAATAATGTTGTAAATGGTGTCACATACATATATAATTTAGGCAAGTATTACTATATAGATAAAGGTGAAATAGTAACTATTAATGGTAATACCTATATAAACACAGGAAACGTATATGATAATTTGGAAGACTAAAAGGAATGATTATATGAATAAAAAAGGATTTACATTAGTAGAGCTTTTAGCAGTAATAGCAATACTAGCAATATTAATGTTGCTTATAATGCCAAACGTTTTAAATATGTTTGAAAAAGGAAGAAAAGATGCATTCAAAGTAAAAGTTGAAAGTATAGTTAGAATAGCAGAAAGTCAAAAACAATCTGATTCATTATCAAATAATACTAGAAATTATTACTGCTACAATATTGAAAATATATGTAATAGTGAAACAAAACTAGATACAACAGATACAGACGCTAAATACATAGTAGATTTTGGGCCAAATGGAAAAGTTGATTTTATAGCCGTAGAAGACTCAAACTACTGCTATGTTAATGAATCATATTCTTCAAACATAAATGAAGAAGAATTTGTAAAAAATGGAACACTTTCATGTGATAATGGTGAATGCTCTTGCTTAGGACAGTCTAATACAAATGGCGGAAATAGTCCATATGTATACTGGACAAAAACTGAAGGTGGAAACAACACAGAATATGCACAAGGATCTTACCCATCAACAGCAAAAACAAGACTTAGTGACTTATCTTTAACAAATGGATTAGTACTTATAAGAACTAATAAAGAAACAGTAGAGCATGAAGCGTGTGTATACTATAATGGAAAATTAGCTTGTCAAAAACCAAATGGATGGGTATCTTCCGATAGAACTGGTAGCGCAACATTAAACAAATTAATACAAAATGTTGAATCATCTTTAGGAATAACAGTAGATGAATCTCTAACAAGTTATGACACAAGTTACGTATCACTTCGTATAGGTGATTCTGAAAACATATACGGAGGATTCTGGGTATATAATTATTCAGCCAAAACTAGGGTACTTCAGTTTTCTAATAGTGACCATTGTGACTTATATAATGATGGAATTGCAGCATGTGGGCCAATAGAAACTGTATATAACTAGTATCAAACTAAGTACAGTTATTAATTGACTATAACAGCCTCAGTATGATATAATTATCATGCATGGGGCTGTTTTGATTCGACAGGATAGTCGTGCACGTGGGTTCAAGTAGTAGGGATACTATAAATCCAACAATTTAAATAACCGGAAACGATTATAATTTCTCACCTGTTTTTGCCTAATTAAGGTCTAGGGTGGCTCACTTTTCTCTTTGTTCACGAGAGAAAGGCTGGGTTCATAAAAGTGAACTATATTATTTAGGTGTCTATACTAAATAAAGAATATTTATAGTCTTAGAAAAGTTAGGGAAGGCTAGCAATCCATATAACTTTTTGAAATCTGAAACTAGCTAAACTTGTAATTAAAGACCTGCGCAGCTGGTATTTTGGACACGAGGTCATTCCTCGTCAGCTCCACCAAAAAGAAGAGTAAGCACTAATGAGTGCTTTTTTATTGCTAAGAAAAGTGTGCTATGTTATAATAAAACGCATTAAGAAAGGATGTATTAAATATGATATTAAGTAACTTGCGCGTAGTACGTGATTATGCCATGGCAAGAGCAGAATATAAAAGATTGTTTCAAATGCATCACGATTTAATGTGTGAATATGTTAAACTAAGAGAAAATATGGGCGAAGAATCTAAAAAGTATATAACTGATTTAGAAGTATTAATTGACTCTGTCAGAGAAGAATTTAACCTAGCAGTAAAAGAACTTGATACTGCAGAAAGAAGATATAATAATCGTATAATGATGGCGTCAACTGAAGAACTAAAAGAATTATTATCAGAAGTAACAGCTTTAATAGGTGAAGTTGATGAGAGCATCAAATCATTAAAATATGTAAAAGTATCAATAAACAATAATGGAAGAAAATCATTAGTAGCTAAAGAATATATTAATGAAAGATTAGCAGCTATGAAAAGATATAAAGAAAGCTGCATTGAAAGAAAAAAAGAAATTAAATTTACTATTGAATCGACTCAAGAAAGAACAAAAAGGAGTAGGTAATATGGAAAACATAGTATTAATAAAAAATATGTTGGATGTTGAATATAGATGCTCATGCTTAGAAAAAAAGATAGAAGATGAAATTCAAATGTCTATAAGTATTAATAACAAAGAAGCACTTGAAAAGAAAAAACTAAGCATAGAAGATCTAAATAATCAAAAAGATAAATTAGACTTATATTTAAAAACACTAAGAGAAGAATACTATGTTTTATTGGGGCATTTATCTACAGAGGGTTTAATTAAACTAGAAAGTTTAGTTGGAAAAGAACAAACAGTTGCAGAAAAAACAATGGTAGAAAATAAATCTATAATAAAATGGATATCTAACAAAGCTAAGGAATCATATAAAAGTGAAAACTTTAAAGATGAAGCATATTATAGTTCTATAATAAGAAAATATAAAAAAGAAACAGATGAATTAGAAGCTAAAGATAAAATGTATAGAATTGTATTTGATGAAATTCTTAAAGAAATTACAAGTAGAAACACACTAGATAAGAGTATACAGTAAAATGTAAACTCTTTTTATTTGTTAAAATAATTAAGTTAATTATGAATTATAATAATACTAGAGGAAGTGTAGTATATGAAAAAACCACTAAAAATAATTTTAGGAATATTAGCTTTAATAATAATTGCAGCAGGAGCTTTTATAGGCTATAAAACATTTATAGACAAAAAGCCAAAAGAAAGTACTCCAGAAAAAGAAAAAGAACCTGTAGTAGTAAAAAAATTAAAAATATTTGATGAAGACAGCACTGATAGATCAGTAGCTGTTATGATAAATAACAATCATAATGCATGGCCTCATGCAGGGCTTCAAGATTCATATTTAAACTATGAAATAATAGTAGAAGGTGGAATAACAAGAATAATGGCTTTATATAGCTCTCTTGATAAAATGCCAGAAAAAATAGGATCAGTAAGAAGCTCAAGAATATACTTTTTAGATTATGCACTAGAAAATGATGCAATATATATTCACTGGGGAGGAAGCACAGAAGCTTATAATGATATGGACTCTTTAAAAATGGATCACTTAGATGGAATATATTATGAGGGGACTTATTTTTATAGAGAATCAGGACTTAACAGAGCATATGAACACACTGGATTCACTAAAGGATCTTTAATTAAAAAAGGAGTAAACGCTAGTGGATTTAGAACAACATCTGACAAAGGTAAATTATTTAAATACTCAATAGATGAAATTAATCTAAATGAAAAAGAACTATCTAAAAAAGCAGATCATATAGATATTGAATATTCTAATTATCAAACAACAAAATATGATTATGATCCTGAAAACAAAGTATATAAAAGAAGTATGGCAAATGGTTATGGTGAAACAGAAGCTCATACAGACATTGATACAGGAAAACAATATACTACTAAAAATATAATAGTATATGAAGTAGAAAACCACTCATATGATAGATATGGAAGGCAAGCTCTTACAAATATAACTAGTGGAGAAGGATATTATATAACTAATGGTTATGCTTATCCTATAACTTGGGAAAAAACATCAAGAGCAGGAAAAACAGTATATAAATATAAAGATACAAACGAAGAAATAAAACTAAATGATGGAAACACTTGGGTACAAATAATGCCTAAAGGTAAAAACTTATCAATTATTGGTAATACAAACCCATCTGAAGAATAAATTATATTGAAATATTTATTATATTTTGATAAAATTAAATTAACATAAGGAGAGGATAAAAATGGAAAATGTGATGAATTTCTTAGCAGAAAACTATATATGGTTCTTTGTAGCAGCAGGTGTTCTTCTATTTGCTTTAGTAGGATTTTTAATCGAAGGAAAGAACAAAAATAAATCTGAGTTTAAAGGAGAAAGTATAAACGCATCTGAGCCAGTAGCGCCAGCAGCTCCTGTAAAGGAAGAAAGTAATGAAGAAATACTTGATTTTGAATCAAATGTACCAAATCTAGAAGAAGTAGTAATAGCTAATCCTGAAAATGTAGAAAATATAAATGTTGAAAGTGCCCCAGCACCTGAAACCGTTGCTTTTGAAACACCAACTTTAGAAGAAACACCAGTTAACCCAGAACTTGAAGCAGCAAATACTCAAGTAGCTGAAGCTAAACTAGAAGAAATTAACCCTGAACAAAATAATAATTAATTCGTAAAGAAATGTGTTAAAAATAATAAAAGATATAGTAAATATATCTTTTTTATTATATAATTACACTGGAAAGTAGAAGGAGGGGTAGTATAGATATGACCCTAAATGAAATATATAACTTATTTACCAAAATACTAGATGTAGCTATTCTTTGGTTAATATTTTATTACATTCTTAAATATATTAAAAATAATGTTAAATTAACTCTAATATTTAAAGGACTGTTAATAGTAATAGCTCTTAAGTTTTTAAGTGTTTGGCTAAATCTAAATACAGTAGGTGTATTACTGGAATATGTTATAGATTACGCACCACTAGCCCTTGTAGTAATATTCCAACCTGAAATAAGAAATGTACTTGAAAGCATTGGGAGAAGTCAACTTCTAGGAAGACATAAAGTACTTACTGTAGATGAAAGAGAAAAAGTAGTCTATGAAATAATGCAAGCAGTAGAATATTTAAGAAAAAATAGAATCGGAGCATTAATGGTAATTGAAAGAGACTATGGGCTAAATCAATACATAGAAAACTCAACTAAATTATATGCAGACGTATCTTCTGAACTATTAATAAGTATATTCTTCCCTAATAACCCTTTACATGACGGAGCAGTAATACTTCAAGGAGATAGAATAACATGTGCAGGAAGCGTTCTTCCTACAAGTTTAAATCCAAGTATATCTAAAAGATTAGGAACAAGACACAGAGCAGCTTTAGGTATATCTGAAATATCTGACGCTATAGCTTTAGTAGTAAGTGAAGAAACAGGAAGAGTAAGTTTAGCAATAGAAGGAGACTTAAAATACAACATGACACTAGAAGACATGAGAATGACATTAATTGAAGAATTAACTCCTCATAAAGAAACTTTCTATGATGCAGATGAAATAGAAGAAACTCCTATAGAAGAAAAGGAGGAAAAAGAAAATGAAGGACAATAAGAAAGATAATATACTAGTAACAGTGTTCAAAGCAATTATTGGCTTCTTTGATAAAATATTAATAACTCCAATAAGTAAAATAGCATATTTTATTAAAGATAAATTCAAAGTAAGAGTTGGACTAGTAGATAAAATACTAAATCAACCAACAGTGCTTTTATACATATCACTACTTCTAGCATTCATGTGTTTTCTATTTATAGATAGTGAAACAACAGCATTAACAGATACCAAAAGTGACGTAATAGCAAACGTAGATGTAGTAAGTGAATACAATGAAGAGGCATTTGTAATAGAAGGTCTTCCAACAAAAGCAGATATATTCTTAAGAGGAAAATCTGGTGAATTATATCTAGCAAGACAACTAGGAAATCATAGAATTTCTGTAGACCTTTCAGATTTAGATGCAGGAACACATAAAGTATCATTAGAATACAATAATCCTGTTAAAAATCTAAAATATACACTAAGCCCAGGAGAAGTAACTGTAGTTATTTATCCAAAAGTAAGTGAAGTAAGAACTCTATCAATAGATGTAATTAACACAGATAAACTAGATCAAACACTAGTTGTAAGTAACGTTCTTTTAGATAGAGATGAAATAATAATTAAAAGTTACAAAGAAAAACTATCTACAATTGCTAATGTAAAAGCAATTGTGGATGTAAATGCAATAAGTGCAAAAGAAAGTGGAACATATACTCTAGAAAATGTAAAACTAGTAGCGTATGATGAAAATGGTAGTGAAGTGGACGGAATTGAAGTAGTACCAAGTACTGTAAAAGCAACTGTAACTATAACATCTCCATCTAAAACAGTTCCACTTAAGATAGTACCAACTGGAGAAGTAAGACCAGGAAGTGCAATATCATCTATAACTTCATCAGTAACAAATGTAACTGTATATGCAGACGAAGTAGTATTAAATGACTTAAACTACATTGAAATAAATATTGATGTAACTAACCTTTATGAAAATAAAGTATATCAAAAAGTTATTAATAAACCTTCTGGTGCAAGAAGCATAAGCGAAACAGCAGTAACAATAAATGTTAAGATGGAAGAAGAAACATCAAAAGAATATGAAAATATTACAGTTGTAACTGAAGGACTTAAAGAAAATTTAAGAGCAAGTGCAGCCAGTGAAAATGATGCTAAAGTAACAGTCGCAGTAAAGGGTGTTAAGAGTCTTCTTGATAAATTAGAGTCTTCATCAATAAAAGCATACGTTGATTTAAGCAATATTACTGAACCAGGAACATATTCTGTACCTGTATATGTATCAGGTGAAGATGTTAAATTCACTTACACAAGTAAAACAAAAACAATTCAGATAATAGTCACAACTGAATAAACGTTGACAAAGTTTTCCTTATATTCTAAAATTGAATTTAGAAAGGAAAACTTTTTTAATGGAGGTAAAAAATGAACAAAGATGAACTAAAAGAAAAATATGATGCTAAGAAAAAAGAACTTGAAAGCAAAAGAGCAGCTCTAGCAAAAGAAAGAGAAATAGAAGAATCAAAAAAGTCAGACGCACTAGTAACTTGTAGAGTATTATTTATATCTGCTCTAGACAAGATTTATATTGGAATTTTACTATTATTCCTAGCAGTAATAACATTTATTAACTTTAAAGGAGACTTTGGAGCACTTAACTATAACTTCTTTGGTAGACTAGGAAAAGAGATTCTTTATTTAATAGGATTATTCATATTATATCTATTTATGAATTACCTATATAAATGCGTAAGTAAAACTATGTTATGCTTAACAAAAAATGAAGTATATAAAGAAAAGTATTTACCATTTAAAAGAAGAGAAATATCTATTCCTCTTAATAAAATAACTGGAGTATCAACTAACAGAGTATTTTATATATTTAGA
Organism: Caryophanales bacterium; assembly: GCA_016292035.1. Taxonomy (GTDB): domain Bacteria; phylum Bacillota_I; class Bacilli_A; order RF39; family UBA660; genus RUG727. The sequence goes on along the minus strand of JAEEZR010000010.1, from coordinate 53,396 downwards.
TCAGTAACAATCCATCAGTATGGAAAACTACCAATGATATTCTTTACATGGAACAATAAAGAATTTAAAGACAAACTAACTGAACTAATTACTACTGAAAAAGATGGTATTAAAAATGCTTACAAAAATAAGAATTTATTAACAAAAGATAGCAAACTATTAAAGATAATAGCTCTAGCATTAGCAGGAGTAATTGTTCTTCTAAGTATTATTAGATTCTTCGGTTATATGGCTAACACTGAAAGAAAAATATCAGGAACATATGAATATGGAGATAAAAAAATAGTACTTAAAAAAGATGCTACATGTGATATCACAAGTCTAAGTAAGTTTGATATATTATCTTGCGAATGGAGATATGACGAAAAGAAAGATGAAATAATAGCAGCATATGAATATAGACGTACATCAGACTATTTTGGAGATATCACAGAATATAATTATTTCACATTCAAATATAGTAAAGATAAAAAGACACTTACTTACGATGGTAAAACATACAAAAAGTAATAATAAAATACAAGAGATAATCTCTTGTATTTTTATTTTCTAGCAGTTTCCTCAAAAGGCATAACTAAAAGACCTATGTTAATAATGCCGGATAATCCTACAAATGTATAGATAACATTAGTAAGAAGAGTATTAACTCCAAATATAGCCTCTACTAAATTAAAACTAAAAAGTCCTACAAGGCCCCAGTTAATTGCGCCTACTATAACTAAACAAAGGCATATTTTTTGTAATGTCTGCATAATCCCTCCTTATGTTTATATAGTAAACAAAAAACAATAAATTATGCATCATATTTTTATACATAAAAAATATACTTAACTAGAAATAATTAAAGGAGGTTATTTTGAAAAAAATATTAATTGCTTTATTGAGCATAATCTTAATAAGTGGTTGTTCAAAAAATAATAATGTATTAGGTGAAATAGAAAAGAGTATAGAAGGTTTATATTCATATCATTTAGTTGGAGATCTTACTATATATCAAAATGATGACAAGTATAGTTACAAAGTAGATGTATCTAATAAAGAATCATACTATAGAGTATCTTTAATAAACAAGAATAATAGCCATGAACAAATAATACTAAAAAATGAAGAAGGAGTCTATGTAGTAACACCTTCACTAAATAAAAGCTTTAAATTTCAAAGTGAATGGCCAGTAAATAGTTCCCAATCATATATATTAAAATGCCTACTAAACGATATCAAAAAAGATAGCGAAAGAACTATAATGACAAAAGAAGAATACTATGAAATAAGTGCTAAAGTGGATTATCCTAACAATGCACAGCTAAAAGAAGAAATAATAAAGTTTGATAAGAAAACTTTTCTTCCTAAAGAAGTATATGTAAAAGATGAGAATAACTCTATAGCTTTAGAAATGAAAATTACACTTATAGAAGCAAATAAAAAATATGAAAGTGATTACTTTAAATTATCAAATAATATTAAAGAAGATATATCAAAGGAAACATCAACCACTCTTGATTCTGTAGTATACCCAATGTATTTACCTGCAGGAACTACTTATTCAAAAGAAGAAATGCTAAAAGAAGAAAATAGTGAAAGAGTAATACTAACATATAAAGGAGAAAAACCTTTTACACTAATAGAAGAAAAAGCTAAAAGGAGTGAAAACCATCAAACTGTAAATACTACAGCTCAAATAGTAATGTATAAAGGGGTAGTAGGTGTATTAACTCCAACATCTCTAACTTGGTCAGAAAGCGGAACAGAGTTTTACTTAATTGGAGAAGATTTATCTCAAATGGAACTACTTAAAATAGCGTCATCAACTTCAAGCACTCCAATAACAAAATAAAAAAGTGTCCTTGTTAAAAATCATATAATGTGGTATATTAATTTCGAGGTATTTAATATGGCAAAGGCAAAAAAGAAAACAAACAAAAAAATTACTAACAAAAGTGCAAAAGTAGCACCTAAAAAAACTACTAAAAAAGTAGAAACTAAAAAAGAAATAGTAAAAGAAGAAAACACTTCAAAAGTATTTAAAGATTTTACTCTATTAGTAATAATATTACTTGGTGTATTCCTAGTTATATATGGACTAACTCTAGGTGCTCATAAACTAGGTTGGTTTGATAATAGATACACTAAACCAGAACTAGAAGAAGCTAAAATAGACTATGAAAATATAAATGCAGGAACTATGTTTAAAAGAGAAGAAAAAGAATACTTTGTATTAATAGGTGATTTTAGTGAAAATAGTTTATATATTAACCAAATAGTATCAAACTATAAAGCTAAAGAAAAGGCTCTAAAAGTATATAAAGTAGACTTATCTAATGGAATGAATAGTTACTTAAAAGGAGAAAAATCTATAACTAATTATTCATACCCACAAGAACTTCAAATAAACGATTATACACTAATAAAAGTAGTCAATAATAATAATGCTGCATCATATGTAGGAGTAGATAAAATAAGTGAGGTACTTAAATAAGTCCCCACTTATTTTTTTATCTAATAAAGACAGTAAATTACTTGAAATAAAACTATCTTTAATATACAATAATTTTAGGTGAAAATGATGAGCGAGAATACACTATTACCAGCAGATATATATGTAGTAATAAATAGAAGTTTATTAACTGAAAACGATAAACTTGTTTTAAACATGCTATATATGCCTATAATAGGATCAGATGCAGTAATGCTATATAATTCTCTATATAATGAACTAAAAGTATCCAACTTTATGAGTAGTGAATTAACTCATCATCATTTACTAACTAATCTAGGAACCAATATAAGACTATTAAAAGATTCAAGGATAAAACTAGAATCAGTAGGTCTTCTAAAAACATACGTTAAAGAAGGCAGTGTTAATAATTATATATATGAATTATATAGTCCTTTATCTATAAGTGAATTCTTTAATCACCCAATATTTAATAATGTACTTTATACAAACGTAGGAAAAGATGAATATACAAGAATAAAGAATTACTTTAAAGTACCCAAAGTAGATTTAAGTGAGTATAAAGATATAACTAGTAAATTTGACATGACTTTTAAAAGTCAAAATTATACTAACTTTGATATAGAAAACAATGATGAAATAGCCTCTAAAATAAAAAGAGAATTATCTTATGAATCATATTTTGATTTTGATGCATTTATAAGTAGCTTTCCAAAGAATTTACTTAATGATAAAGCGCTTAATAAATCAGTAAGAGAATTAATAAATCATCTAGCATATCTATATAGAGTAGATGCATTAACAATGGCTGACATTGCTAAAGTAAGCATAAATGAAAAGGGACTAATAGACAAAGATGAATTAAGAAAAAATATAAAGAAATATTATGAATTTAATAATAATGGTAAAACACCATCACTAATATACAAAAAAGATGTAGCGAAGATATCAAAAAATGAAAATACTCAGTCAGAAAAGAAAAAACTAATAAAAGTATTTGAATCCACTTCACCTTATGATTTCTTAAAAAGTAAATATAAAGGGGCTAAACCAACAACAAGAGATATGAACATACTTGAAATGTTATTAGTAGATATTAAACTAAATCCATCTGTAGTAAATGTTCTTATAGATTTTACATTAAAAACACAAGACAATCGATTAGTAAAAGCATTTGTAGAAACATTAGCAGGCGAATGGAAAAGAAACTCAATAGAAACTGCAGAAGACGCTATGGAATATGCAGGTAAGCAATATAAAAAACTAAAAAAAGTAAAAGAAGAGAAAACAGAAAAGAAAGAAATTAAAGAAGAAAAAGTATCTAAAATACCATCATGGCTTTCAGATAATGTGTCTAAAAAGGAAATAGCAAAAGAAGAAAAAGAAGAACTAGAAGATTTTCTTAAGGAGTATGTATGAGAGAAATAAAAGATATTACTAAAAATAAAAAAGATTTAAAAATGGATGTCTTAAGATACTTTGATGAAGCTATGGAAGACAATAAATTTGCATCTTTATGTAGTAAACTTAAAATGGATAAAAAAGAATTGGCTAAATATACAACTAAATTACAAAAGACAGTATGCGATATAAAAGGATGCGAAGGTTGTAAAGGACTTCACTGTTGTAATAAAGATTACCCTGGATACATAGAATATCCATCTAACAAAGATGGAGAATTAGTTTTTATCTATACACCATGTAAATACAAGAAAAAAGAAGAAAGCTCTAAAAGTAAAGTGGTGTACTATGAAATGAATGAATCACTAAAAACAGCTAGACTAAAAGAAATACTAGTAGATGATCAAAATAGAGTAGAGGCTTTAAAGTATATAAAGAAGTTTATGAAAGAATATCCTAAAGTTAAAGGAATGTATTTATATGGATCATTTGGAAGCGGTAAAAGCTATATGATAAATGCAGTATTAAATGAGTTAAGCTTAAAAGGTGAAAAATGTATCAGTGTTTATGTCCCATCACTTTTAAGAAAGCTAAAAGATTCATTCGATAATAAAGACTATACATATAGACAAGTATTTACTGACTTAGAAACTGCAGATGTACTTTTACTAGATGATATAGGAGCAGAAAATAACACAGACTGGTCAAGAGATGAAGTACTATCTAGTCTACTTCAAAGTAGAATGGATAATAAAAAAATAACATTTTTCACTTCTAATTTAGATATAGATTCTTTAGATGAACACTTAAGCAAAACTAAAAGCGGAGTAGATAAATTAAAGTCTAGAAGAATAATAGAAAGAGTTCTAGAACTATCAACACCTATATCTTTAATAAGTGATGATAGAAGAAATAGCAAAGAACCTTTACAGTAAAATTAATGCAAATCATTTGATAAAAAAGCAATAGGTGATATACTTAATAAGGAGATGATAACAAATGAATTATAAAAAAGTAGTAGTAGCAGGAGGAGGAGTTCTTGGAAGTCAAATAGCTTTCCAAAGTGCTTACAGTGGATTTGATGTAACAATACTTACACATGATGAAAACACAATTCCTGAAATAAATACAAAGATAAATAATTTAATTAAAACATATATAGATGCAATTAATCTAATGGATAAAGATAAATCAGAAACATCAAAAAACTGGTGTAGAGGTTTATCTTCAGTAGAAGATTTTGACAAAGATAAATGTATTGAAAAAGTTAATAATATTAATATTAAAATAACTACTTCTCAAGAAGAAGCACTAAAAGATGCAGATTTATTAATTGAATCAATTACTGAATTATTTGATGTTAAAGCTTCTTTCTATGAAGGAATAAGTACTAAATTAGAAGAAAAGACAGTAGTGGTAACAAACTCTTCAACTCTTTTACCTTCTAAGTTAGCAAAATATACAAAAAGACCTAATAAGTATTTAGCAATGCATTTTGCTAACACTATATGGAAAAACAATGTAGCAGAAATAATGAAACATGAAGATACTGATCCAGTATACTTTGATGAAATAATTGAATTTGCAAAAGCAATAAGAATGATTCCACTTGCAGTAAGAAATGAAAAATCAGGATACTTACTAAACTCATTATTAGTTCCATTCTTACTTAGTGCAATGGATATGCTAGCTAATGATATATCTGATCCAGAAACTATTGATAAAGCATGGACAATAGGAACAGGCGCTCCATTCGGACCTTTCCAAATTCTAGATACAGTAGGATTAGAAACAGCTAAAAATATTGTACTTCAATATCAAAAAGTACCAGACTTATTCGACCCATTATTTAAGAAAATGATGCTTCCATATAACTTTGATGGAATGCTTGATATTATCAATAAATATATGGACGAAGGTAAAACAGGTAAAGCCGCTGGAGAAGGTTTCTATAAATATAATAAATAGGCTTTATTAGTTAAGTAAGTTATAATATAATATATTTAAAGGAGAAAATATGTATAACGAAAACGAAGTAAAATCAAAAATGGATAAAGTAGTAGAAAATCTAGAAAGTAGATTCACTACAGTAAGAGCAGGAAGAGCAAACCCTAACATTTTAAGTGGAATAACAATTGATTACTATGGAAATCCAACACCAATTCAAACAATTGCAACTGTTTCTGTACCAGAAGCAAGACAATTAATGATTAAGCCATTTGATAAAAGCTTATTAAAAGAAATAGAAAAAGCTCTATTTGCAGCTGAACTAGGAATGGCACCAACAAACAATGGTGAAGTTATTTATTTAACTGTACCTGAATTAACAGAAGAAACAAGAAGAAATTATGTTAAACAAGTTAAAGAAATGACTGAAGAAGCTAAAATAGCATTAAGAAATATAAGACAAGATGCAAACAATCAAATCAAAAGGGAAGAATATCCTGAAGATGAAGAAAAGATGTATCTAGACGATGTACAAGAATTAATTGATAAGTATAATTTAAAGGTTGAAGAAAAATATAAAGAAAAAGAAAAAGAATTAATGACTGTATAAGGAAGGATTTATTATGGATAAAATAATAATAGTAGTATTAATAGCATTAATCTTATTAGTAGCACTATATGTAATAGCTGTATACAATAAACTAATAAAACAAAGAAACAGAGTAAAAGATTCATGGGCTCAAATAGATGTTGAACTAAAAAGAAGATTTGATTTAATTCCTAATATAGTAGAAACTGTAAAAGGATATGCTTCTCATGAAAGTGAAACTCTAAAGGGAGTAATTGAAGCTAGAAATAAATTTAATGTTGCTAAAACAAAAGAAGAAGAAATGAAAGCATATGATATGCTAAACACTGGAATTAAAAGTATATTTGCGCTAGCAGAAAACTATCCAGATTTAAAAGCTAATCAAAACTTTTTATCTCTTCAAGACACTCTAAAAGAAACAGAAAACAAAGTGGCAGTATCAAGAAATCTATATAATGATTCAGTACTAACACTAAATAATTTAATAATGGTTTTTCCTTCGAATATAGTAGCTAAAATATTTAATTTTAAAGAAGAAGAATTCTTTAAAATAAACGAAGAAGAAGCTTCTTCTGTTAAAGTGAATTTTTAAGGCTTACTAATAGTAAGTCTTTTTTAAGGAGAAAAGATGAAAAAAGTTATTTTAACAATACTTTTATTATTTATTAATGTAACAGTCCTTAATGCTATTGCAACTAGTAAAGTAGATTATACAGTAGAAAATATAATAGAAAACGTAGACATTAAAGAAAATGGAAACTTACTAGTAAAAGAAGTAATAAAAGTAAAAGGATCATTTAATGAATATATAAGAGATTTAGTATATAAAAATGAAAATCTAATAGACTTTGATCCAGATAATGTATCATTTTCTAATAATAGTATTTATAATGCAGACGATTTAAAACTTATAAAAGTAGGAAGAATAGACAAGTATAATAAAAATATAGACTATGATATATTTGAATACGAAATAACAGACTTTAATGAATGCTCTGACAATAAAAGATGTTATGAACTATCAAAGATAAATAATGGTATATCAATTAAAATGTATAATGAAACATATAAGGGAAGTACATTATTTTATCTTGAATATGAGGTAGAGAACGTAGTAGTTAATCATGAAGATGTAAGTGAGCTTTACTATGCATTCATAGGAAGCAATTTTGATGACACTATTAAACACCTTAACATTAAAGTAAACTTACCAAAAGAAGTAAATGAAACATCTCTAAAAGTATGGGCTCATGGCCCTGCTGATGGAGAGGTAAGAAAAAACTGCCCTAATGAACAAAAATGTGAAGGATTACTTCTATATATAGATAACCTATATAAAGAAACATCAGTAGATGCAAGAATGGTATTTCCAAAAGGATTAGTAAAAGAAGCTAAAAAGAATACACAAGTAGAAGCAGTAGATGGTATATTAAAAGTAGAAAAAGTAAGAGCAGAAGAAATAAATGAATTAAGAATGAAAGAAAAAACTAAAAAAAATATACTACACGTAATAAGTGGACTATATATATGTTTATTATTAGTAATAACTATATATATATTAATTAAACATGACATAGAATATAAAAACACATTAGAAAATGAATATAATAGAGAATTTATTGATGATTATGATGTCACTTTAATAGAATATCTTTTCTCTAAAAGAATTACAGAAAAAGCTTTCTCTACAAGTATACTAAATCTAATTTATAAAAAGAAAATAAGTGTATTAGCAGAAAATGATGATTATATTTTTACACTATTAGATAGAGATAATTTAACTAAAGCAGAAAATGAAATAATTAAATTATTATTTGACATAGTAGCAAAAGGAAAAGAAGTCAAACTATCACAGATTAAAAAATATGCTAAAAAAGTTAATGGTACATCTAGCCCATACTTAAATGGTTATAATAGATGGAAAGACATAGTAACAGATGATGCTATAAAAGAAAACTTCTATGAAAATGCAACAGATATAAAAGTATTTAGTGTATTATATGCATTTTTAGGTTATATACTATGCATAGCGCTAGTAAATAATAATATAATAAGCTTTATTACTCCAATAATATTTGTATCATCAACAGCATTTGGTATATATGCTCTAGCATTTAACAAAAGAACAAAAAGAGGAGCACTTCACTTTTATAAATGGAAAGCATTTAAAAGATTCTTACTAGACTTTGGAAGATTTGATGAAAAAGACTTACCAGAAATAGCGCTATGGGAAAGATACTTAGTATATGCAAATATACTAGGAGTATCTAGTAAACTAGAAAAAGTAATGAAAATGAAATTTAATGAGTATAAGGAAAGCAGAGGATTTAATATAAATGTGTATGACTATATATTAGTCCATAACCTAAACACATCATTAAATAATCAATTAACAAAAACAGTAAGCAGTGCTTATCAAGCACAGTCTCAAGCTATAGCAAGAAGTTCTTCATACAGCTCTGGTAGTGGTTCTGGTGGAGGCTTCTCAGGAGGCTCAGGTTTTGCAGGAGGTGGCGGTGGTGGCCGAGGATTCTAAAATAAAGGAATTTGAAAAAGAAATAAATTATATAAAAAGTGATAGAATAAAAGAAAGTGCAAAAGTATTAATTAAAATGATGCCTGATTACTTCTTTACTGAAGCAGCTTCCTCTACAGGAAAGTATCATCCTGACTTCTCACAAGGAGAAAAAGGGCTTCTAAGACATACAAAAGCAGCAGTCAGAATAGCTAAGGAAATAATTGATACTGAAACATTTGGATGCTTTTATACAAATGACGAAAAAGATTTGATAATACTATCACTAATACTTCATGATTCAGTAAAAAGAGGAGATAATGAAAAATATACAAGAATAGATCATCCTCTTCTTGCTGCCAAATTAGTAGAAGATAATAAAGATAAAACAAAGCTAACTAACGAAGAAGTAGAACTATTAAAAAGCATGATATCTTCACATATGGGACAGTGGAATAAAGACTTTGATGGAAATGAAGTCCTTCCAAAACCACAAACTAAATATCAAAGAATAGTTCACCTATGTGATTTATTATCATCTAAAAAATTCTTAGAAGTAAAATTTGATAAAGATAATAATATAATATATTAACCGTACTTTACAAAGTACGGTCTTTTTGATAAAATACACTTAATTTTATGAAAGGAGGAATAATATGAACCTTGATGAAATAGAATTATCAATTGGCCTTATACTTGAAAAAGGAAGAAATGAAGGCCTTGAAAGAAGTGATTGTAATCATATTAGAAAGTTATATGAAAATCTTATTAAATTAAATCTTCAAGAAGAAGATAGATGGCACAAAGATGTAACTATTTTATACAATATATTAAAAGAATATAAGAAAAGTGGAATATTTACTGGATTTCATATGGATACTGACTATATACTAAAAAATGCATTTATTCTTCCTTTAGTAATGGCTAATAACAGTGAAGCAATAAGAGTAGAAGAAGAAAAAGTATATTTTTACTCTCAATTTGCTCATGATAATAAAGGTTTAATGTTTGTTAATGTAAGAACAAATGAAGTTAAATGCAAAAAAAGTGGTAAACATTATCAAAATATTCCTTACCTTCAAAACATAGAATCACTAAGTAGAATGGAAGCTCCTTTATTAATGTGTTATATATTTAATTATAGGATACCAAAACACACTAAGGAGTTGATGGAAAAATCACAAAAGTATAAAAAGATAATAACTTCAAGTGAATATAAAGAATTACTATATAGAATATTTACAAAAAGTGACCCTCTTCTACATAGTAAGCTAAATGAAATCATAAGAATAGAAAACGATATATATGATGAAAACTTTAAATGCACAGAAGTACCTAATAGGTTATATTTAAAATAAGTACAGCTAATATGTAAACCAGCTGTACTTTTTATTCAATGATACATCTATTTATATTATAATAATAGAGGTGATTTTATGAAAAGAAAAAATGGTTTTACGTTAGTAGAACTTCTAGCAGTTATTGCAATACTTGCAATACTAATGCTTTTAATAATGCCTAATGTACTAGGAATGTTTAGTAAAGGAAAGAAAGAAGCATTTAAAGTTCAAGTAGAAAGTTTAATAAAAACAGGAGATAAGCAAAAACAAATAGATGTAATGAATGGCAAAAACATTGACATTTATTGCAGTGGAGTAAACGAATCATGTAATGATGAAGTTAAACTTGATATATCAGATAATGGCATAAAGTATGTAATAATGTTTGGAAGCGATAATAAAATATCAGGAGTAGCTCTAGAAGACTCTAACTACTGCTTTGTAAAGAGCGGTGATTTATCACAAATAGATGAAGATGAGTTTTCAGAAAATGGAAAGCTAGAGTGTACTACATCTAGCTGTAGTTGTATTGGAGGAAAGACGATAAAGAAAGACCATTATGTTTATTGGTCATACAAAGATACAGAATATCCAGGATTTACTTATTATGCATCAAACGAAGTTCCACCTTTTGCCGTAGAAGATTTCCATATCATAACTGATGAAGTCCGAGGCGAACATGAACATGGGCATTATCCTAACTATTTAATAAGAACTTATATAGACAAAAATGATAATGTATTAGGACACGAAGCATGCGCGTTTTATAATGGCAAACTGACATGTTATCCAGGAAATTATTGGGATACTAATAAAACTATAACACTAAACAAAATTAAAGCACAAATGTTAAATGATCTTGGTGAAGCAGGTATTGAAGGATATTGTAATAATGATGGCATAACTATGAAAGTACCAGATGATTCAGTTAGAATAGATATAGATTATACTGGAACCATATATGTATATGAGGAAAATCCGTATGTAGCTTGCAAAATAGAAAAAAGCGGCAGAGCAATTTGCTACAATTCATAATAAAAAAAATAAACAACTAGCAGTTGTTTATTTTTTTATAAAACTTTGATATAATCTCTTACATGGGAGAGATCTTTATGAATAAAGACAAAATAAGAAATTTTTCAATAATCGCACACATAGATCATGGTAAGAGTACTCTAGCTGATAGAATACTTGAGATTACTCATGCAGTAGATAAAAGAGAAATGAAAGAACAACTACTAGATAATATGGATCTTGAAAGAGAAAGAGGAATAACAATTAAATTAAATGCAGTAGAGCTTAAATATAAAGATTATACTTTTCACTTAATAGATACACCAGGTCATGTAGACTTTTCTTATGAAGTAAGTAGAAGCTTAGCTGCATGTGAAGGAGCAATTCTTGTAGTTGATGCAACTCAAGGTATAGAAGCCCAAACACTAGCTAACTTATATCTTGCTATGGAAAACGATTTAACAATAATCCCAGTACTTAATAAAATAGATCTTCCAAATGCTGACCCTGAAAGAGTAAAAGATGAACTTGTACAAACTATAGGATTTGATAGAGATGAAATCCTTTGTGTAAGTGGAAAAACAGGCGAAGGAGTAGAAGCACTGCTAGATGAAGTAATAAAAAGAATACCTTCTCCTAAAGGAGAAGATAAACCATTAAGAGCTCTTATATTTGATAGCTATTTTGATAGTTATAAAGGTATAGTTGCTCTTATTAGAGTAGTAGATGGTAAATTAAAACTACATGACAAAATAAAAATGAAAGCAACTGGTGCAGTATATGAAGTACTAACTATGGGAAAACATACTCCAAAGGATAGCTCTAGAAACGAACTATCAGCAGGTGAAGTAGGATATATAACAGCGTCTATTAAATCAATAGAAGATGTTAAAGTAGGAGACACTATTGTACTTGAAGAAAATGATGCTCCAGCACTAAGCGGATATAAAGAAGTAAAACCAATGGTTTACAGTGGACTATATCCGATAGATAGTTCTAAGTTTGAAAACTTAAAAGAAGCTCTTCAAAAATTAAAATTAAATGATGCATCACTTATGTTTGAAATAGAAAAATCAGATGCTTTAGGTTTTGGATTTAGATGTGGCTTTCTAGGACTTCTTCACATGGAAATAATAGAAGAGAGAATAGAAAGAGAATTTAATATTGAATTAATAGCAACTTCTCCATCAGTAGTATATGAAGTTGAAATGACTAATGGAGATGTTGTATATATTGATAGCCCAACTAAAATGCCTGAAGAACAAAAAATCAAAACAATTAAAGAGCCTTATGTAAAAGCAAATATATTCGTACCAAATGAATATGTAGGAAGCGTAATGACTATTTGCCAAGACAAAAGAGGTAAATACATAAATAATGTATATGTAGATTCTAAAAGAGTAAATGTTATATATGAACTACCACTATCTGAAATAGTATATGACTTCTTTAATAAATTAAAAAGTTCTACAAAAGGATATGCTTCTTTTGATTATGAATTTATAGGCTATAAAGAAAGTAAATTAGTAAAACTAGATATACTACTAAATGGAGACTTAGTAGATGCCTTATCAGTTATAGTACATAAAGATAATGCATATCAAAGAGGAAAAATAATAGTAGAAAACTTAAAAGAAATAATACCAAGGCAAATGTTTACTGTTCCTATTCAAGCTTCTATTGGAACTCGTGTAATAGCAAGAGAAACACTTTCTGCCATGAAAAAGAATGTACTTGCAAAATGCTATGGTGGAGATGTATCTAGAAAAAGAAAACTATTAGAAAAACAAAAAGAGGGTAAGAAAAGAATGAAACAAGTAGGAAGCGTAGAAGTTCCACAAGAAGCATTCTTATCAGTACTTAGTGTAGATAAAAAAGAATAGCATACAAAATATGCTATTTTTTATTCTTGAAAAGGTAAAAAAGTTGATATATAATTTAGGTATAGTAGAGAGGTTGATTATTGTGAAAATGAAAAGAAAAAACAGAGGGTTTACATTAATCGAGCTTTTAGCAGTAATAGCTCTTATTGGATTATTGATGCTTTTAATAATACCTAAAGTATTAAATTCATACGAGGTATCTAGAAAAAAATCTTTTGCAATACAAGTAGAATCTATAAAGAAAGAAGCAGAAAAAAAGTATCAAGCAGATGCTCTTCATTCTAAATCTAGTTCTTTATACTGTGATGAATCTTTTGGCTCACTAGGATGTAGTAAGCTAGATATTCATACTACAGAATTTAACTATTTAGTTGAGCTTGATGATACAGGACATGTAAAAAGCTTATCACTATCTAACGAAAAGTATTGTTACTCAAATGAAGATATGGCTTCACTTACTACAGATATATCCGGTGATGATATAGCAAAAGGAACAGTAGACTGTTCTACTGGATCATGTGTCTGTTTTAGTACAAATGAAAGTGCTAAAGTATCTGTAACAGTAGAAAATGGTAATGTAGATAACTCTACAGTAATAGTTGCTAAAGGAGCTAATGCATTATTTACAATAACACCAGATGAAACATATTCTGTTGAGGATGCCACAGTAACTGGAGGATGTACTTTAGAAGGAAATATATTAACTTACCATAATGCTAAAGGAACTAATACATGTAATGTTAAATTGGCTAAACAAAAATATACTGTAACAATAGCTTGTGATACATGTAGTGGTTCTAGTACAAATCAAAAAATAGAAATAGGAGCTAGTGCTTCTTTCCCAATAGTGCCAGGTGAAGGCTATACTTTAGAAGGAGCAACAGTATCAGGAAGTGGATGCTCACTAGTAGATGGAATAGTTTATATTGAAAATGTAACAGCCGCTTCAGTATGTGAAATAAATTTAAAGAAGAAGGTATATAGTGTTGGAGTAACATGTAATAACTGTACAAGTACACCAGCAACACAGCAAGTAGAACATGCAGAAGAAACAAGCTTTACTATATCACCAAAAACTGGATATACCCTAACAGGTGCAACAGTAACTGGAGGATGCTCATTAAATGCATCAGTTCTATCAATATCTAATGTAAAAGAAAACAAATCATGTATAGTAACACTTCCAAAACAAAAATTCACAGTATCAGTAACATGCACAAATTGTTCAAGTAATCCAACTAGTAAACAAGTTGAATATGGTAGCAGTGGAACATTTACTATTAGTGCATTAGCTAACTACACATTAACAGGTGCAACGGTATCAGGAACTGGATGTAGTTTATCTGGAAGCACACTAACAGCATCAAATGTAACAAGTGCTAGAACATGTACTATAGTAGCGCCACAAGCATGGAAATGTGCTTCAGGAACACTAACACTTGATTCAAGTTTGGGTTCTTCTTCAGGAGGATATGTATGTGTAACAAATGCATCAAGTTATGCTTCATGTAAAAATGGTAATATAAGATGTAAATATGATGCTTACACACTATGGGGATGCGATGCAAACTATAATTATCATCAATATAGTAAACCAGCATTAACTAACCAAAGCGGAGTATTAATTAGTAATTTAGGTAACTGTCCAAACGGAGTATGGGGATGTGCTCAAAACGTTAGAACATGGAAAACAAGTCCTGGAACTAAATATAGTAAAATCACAGGAACATCAGAATATGAAACAGCAAGCCAAAATGTTCAATACATGTCTAGCTCTAATGGATTAGTATATTATACAGTTTGTAGTGTTAACGGAGGAAGCTGCTCTCAATCAACTAAAACATTATCTGCATTTGAAACATACTATAATCAAATGGCTTCCAACTATAATGCATACATTGGATATATAGGTTATATATATCAAGGAGATTATTATACAGTAGCTCAGTCATACTCATGTACAATTACATATGGAGCTAGTGAAGCAGGAGCATGTGCACCAGTGTATAGAACAGGAACTGCTTATTGTCCAGATGGCCAAGAAACAGTATACACTTGTCCAAGTGGATGGACTAAATATAATGCTGATGGAAGCAAATGCTATAAATTAGCTACAAGATAAAATAATAAAAGTACCATAAAAGGTACTTTTATTAATAATTAAGATTACAAAAGGAGAAAAATATGCCAGAAAATTTAGTACTAATGTGTCTAATAGTATATTTTGCAAGAATACTAGATACTTCACTAGGAACAGTAAAAACAATGCTTATTGTTAAAAATAAAACATTCCTAGCAATGATAATTGCATTTTTAGAAGTAACAGTATGGTTCTTCATAGTTAGAGAAGCTCTAAATACAGAAGAGTATATTGTATTGGTAGCCATGTCTTATGCTCTAGGATACGCTACTGGAGTATACGTAGGAATGTATTTAACAGACAGATTTGTCACAAGTAATGTAACAGTAAATATAGTAGTAAAACAAGATAAAAAAATAGTAAAAACTTTAGTAGATAATGGATATGCTATAAGTGTATCAAAAATACAAGGAAAAGACTTAGTATCTAACAAATATATGATACTAGTTTGTACTACTAATAAGAAAGTCAAAAAATTAAAAGATTTAGTTACTAGTATAGATTCTCATGCATTTATAGTAGTAAGTGATAACAAATTTACAATTGGTGGATATTAATTCACCAATTTTTTTAAAAATAAAAAAGTGTTTTTTAAAATTTTGTCGTATATAGTAATTGGGAGGGCGTAAATAATGGCTAAGATAGATGAAGATACAATAAGACAGATAAAAGAAGCAAACGACATTGTAGATGTTATATCTTCTTATATCCCATTAACTCAAAAAGGTAAAAACTATTTTGGAGTATGTCCATTTCATGATGACCATTCTCCTTCAATGAGTGTATCTAGAGAAAAGCAAATTTATAGATGCTTCACCTGTGAAAACTCTGGTAATGTAATTACATTTATTGAGAACTATTTAAAAGTATCATTTGTAGAAGCTCTTGATATATTAGCCAAAAACGCCAATATCAATTTAAATATAAAAAAAGAAGTTAAAGATCTTCCAAATAAAGATTTATACGATATATATGAAATAGCTTCTTCATATTATAAAAACAATCTAAACTCTGCTAAAGGTAAAGAAGCTATGGAATATCTTAAAAAAAGAGGACTAGATAAAGAAACTATAGATTTTTTTGATATAGGATTATCTTTAGATAGTGGACTTGTTGATAGCTTGTCAAAGCAGTATAGCTTAGATAAATTAAAACAAATAGGTTTATCTAACTCATCAGGAAAAGACATGTTTAGAAACAGAATAATGTTTACCTTGTGTGATATATATGGTAACAAAGTAGGCTACTCGGCAAGAAAATATACAGAAAATGATGAAGCTAAATATATTAATACAACAGACACACCAATATTTAAAAAAGGGAGTATGTTATATAACTTTCATCGCGCTAAAGACTTTATAAGAAAAGAAAAAGAAATAATTATAAGCGAAGGCCAGATGGAAATAATAAGGCTTCATACAGTAGGAATAGATAATGCAGTTGCCCTGATGGGAACAAGCTTTACAAATGAACATTTAAGTTTAATAAAAAACATGAAAATAAATGTAGTATTAAACTTAGACCAGGACGATGCGGGTAAAAGAGCTACAATTGCTATTGGTGATAAATTAATGGAAAACTCTATAATGCCAACGGTAATCTTATTTAGTGGCTATAAAGACACTGATGAATTAATCCTAGCTAAAGGAAAAGAAGCCTTTACTGAAGCATACAAAAACAGAGTAAGCTTTATTGACTTTAAATTAAATTATTTAAAGAATAATAAAGACTTAAAAGATTCTTCAGTCGCGGCTAAATATATTAATGATAGTATAGAAGCTATTAATAAGATAGATGATAATATACTAAGAGAATTAAAAATAAAAGAACTATCAAAAGAATTTAATATAGATGAATCTTTGATAAAAGAAAAAATAACAAACAACAAAGTAATAGAAAAGAAAGAAAAAACAAACGTAGTAGTAAAAAAAGTATATAACAAATACGATAAAAGCGAGCTTAAAATATTATATTTCATGATGATTGATCCAAAGATAATTGAATACTATGAAAATAATCTAGGATATTTAAATGATGATAATAGAAAAAAACTAGCAAGAGAAATAATAAACTACTACAATAAAAATAAAAGTTTTGACTTATCGGATTTTATATGCTACACTACGTTGCATGACGACTTAAATAGTATTATGAAAGAAGTTCTTGCTTTTAATGATTCAGATGAATATACAAATGAAGAACTTGAAGACTACTGTGAAAGAATAAAAGAATTAAGAATAAAAAAACAAATAGATCTTTTAACTAATCAAATGAAGTCTTCACTAGATAAGGAAGAAAAGAAAAGAATAGCTATGAAAATAGAAAATATCAAAAAAGAGGTGCTAAAATGGTAAAGAAAGTAGAAGAAGTAAAAGAGGAAAAGAAAAGTAAAACAGCAGTTAAGGAAATAAAAGATACTAAGAAAAGTAATCAAACTAAAAATGATGAAGAATTAACTTTAAAAGAAGCTAAAAAAGAAATAAAAGAAGTTAAACAAATGAAGACATTTGAAGAAATTCTAGATGAATTAATAGAATCTGGATTAAAGAAAGGTTTCTTAACATATGAAGAAATAGCTAAAGCCACTAATAATTTAGAATTAGACGCAAATGACTATGATACTTTATATAATAGAATAACTGAAAATGGCATTGAAGTTAGAAGTGAAGATGAAGACGATTCTGATGGAGATTTATTAAACGAAGATATAGAACTTAACATGGATGACTTAGCTAGTGAAAGTAAAGACATGTCGGTAAATGATAATGTTCGTATGTATCTTAAAGAAATAGGTAGAATAAGCCTTTTATCATTAGAAGAAGAACAAGAAATATCTCATAGAATAGCAGCAGGTGATGAAGAAGCTAAAAAAACATTAGCGGAAAGTAACCTTCGTCTAGTTGTATCAATTGCTAAAAGATATGTAGGAAGAGGACTTTTATTCCTAGACTTAATACAAGAAGGTAATATAGGTTTAATGAAAGCCGTAGAAAAATTCGACTTTGAAAAAGGTTATAAGTTTTCTACATATGCAACTTGGTGGATTAGACAAGCTATTACAAGAGCTCTAGCAGACCAAGCAAGAACAATTCGTGTTCCTGTTCATATGGTTGAAACAATTAACAAAATGGCTAGAATTGAAAGACAACTAGCACTAGACTTAAATAGAGAACCATCTGAAGAAGAAATAGCTAAAAAAATGGGATTATCACTAGACAAGATAATTGAAATAAAAAAGATAAGCCAAGACCCAGTATCACTAGAAACTCCAATTGGTGAAGAAGATGACTCACATCTAGGAGATTTCTTAGCTGATGAAAGAACAATGTCACCAGAAGAATATACTACATATGAAATGCTAAAAGAAGAATTAAAAGGCGTATTAGAAACTCTTACAAAGAGAGAAGAAGAAGTACTAGAACTTCGTTTTGGACTATATGACGGAACATGCCATACTCTAGAAGAAGTAGGAAAGAAATTTGGAGTAACAAGAGAAAGAATCAGACAAATAGAAGCAAAAGCTCTAAGAAAACTACGTCATCCATCTCGTGCTAAAAAGTTAAAGGATTTCTTAATTGACTAGAATAGAAGTAATATCTTCATATATAAGTGATAATGAAAAAGTAATAGATGTTGGATGCGATCAAGCCTTTTTAAGTAAAAAACTAGCTAAAAGAGGAATATATTCAATTGCATCTGACATTAAAGATAATATTATAGAAAGTGCAATAAAAAGTACAAATATAGAATTAAAACATTTCATAGATTTCAGGGTAGGAGATGGAGTAACCCTAAAAGAAAATGAAACTGATTACACTTTAGTATTATCAGGAATGGGAACATTTACTATTTTAAATATAATAAAAGATAATAAAGTACCATTAAAAAGAATAATTACTATTTCAAATAATAATCACGATATATTAAGAAAAGAAATGAACTCTATAGGCTATAAAATAGATTTAGAAGAAATAATAAAAGAAAAGGGAAAATATTATAATCTAATTATATTTTCTAAAGGTAAACAAAAACTAACAAATAATGAAATATTAATTGGATATAATCATCAAAATAAAGAACTACTAAAAGAGAAAAATGATTATATAAAACACAAATACTCTAAAATTATAAATAATGTAGATAACAAAGAATTAGAATTAGTAATAAAAGCTATAGATAGCTATAAATACTAATTCTTTTTTTTATAAAAAAGTGTTAAAGAATCAATAAAATTTGATCTATTATTATCTATTTTCTTTTTAAATACACTAGCAGGTCTATTAGTAGATTCTATCTCCTTAAAATGTGCATCTTTAGCAGTGCTTTTAATTGATTTATAAGTATCTACTGTACTTTTAATATCTTTAATAGTAGGGGTAATACTTTTAAACATAGAAGTAGCTTTAGAAGCATAGTTAAAAAAACTAGATGATGCACTAACAATCTTTTGAAAATTAAAGAAACTCATTATTTTCACCTATAATATTATATTAAATAATAAAGAAAAATTGCCTTGTAAAAGAAGGCAAAATATTGTATCATAATAAATAGAGAATAGAGGGACAAACATGAGCGAAATAATTGTAAGATTTTTAAAAGTAATAATGTTTTTTGAAGTAATTACATTAGCATATTCTTTATTTTGCTGCGTTACAACAGATAAAGTATTTTCTAAAAATTTTAAAAATAAGAATCTATCATTTATCCCTGTATATAATCTGATAGTTCTAATAGATATTGTTAAACTAAATAGGGCAATGGCTGTTCTTTTGTTTGTACCAGTAACAAATGTAATAGTATTTATACTAATATCATATAGATTAAGTATAATGTTTAACCTTAGTAAAGCTTTTACAATATTATTAATATTATTTCCAATAGTAATGCTTCCAGTACTTAATTATATTAAAATAAACTCAATAGAAGTTGAAAAAGAATTTGATGATGTATCAGGTGAAATGGTAACACTTCTAACTGAAAGTGAAATGAATAGTTTAAATGAAGCTGCTGATGAAGAAGTAAAAGTAGATAATGAGTTTAAAGCAGAAACTTCAAAGCCTAAAGAAGAAGTACCTGTATTTAAAGCAGGACAATATGACTATAAAAACAATAGCCCAATTTATAATAAAGCGATAAATGATTATAAAGAAGACGAAGTAGAAAGAGTAGAAGTAACAGAAATAATACCTGAGATTCCTACTAATAAAATTGAAGAAACAAATCGTTTTGTAAGTTCAAAAGTTACTGAAGAAGCAAAAGAAGAAGATAAAGATATAGAATATTTAAACTTTTAGGAGGATTTTAAATGAAACAAAGGATAATAAGTGCACTAGTGGCAGTAGCAATTTTACTTCCAATATTACTAATAGGAGGCAAAGTGTTTTATCTAGGAGCAACAGTTATAACTATACTTGCTCTTCTAGAAATGTTAAAAGCAAAAGAAACAGAAAAGCCTATACCTCTAGAAATAAAGATACTATCACTTCTAAGTTTACTATTAATAATGGTATATTGCTGGCCTATTGATATTAATATAGATTTAGAAAAAAGAATAGTAATAGTAGTTCTAACACTTCTAATTCCTCTAATAGTGTATAGAAAAGATGAAAAATATAATATAAGTGATGCTTTTTTCTTAGTTGGAATAATATTACTTCTTGGACTAGGATTTAACAGCATAGGTTTAATAAGAATAGATGAGCCACTTTTATTTGTATACATGCTATCAATTACAATAATAACTGATACATTTGCATATATTGGAGGCAAATTAATAGGACAACATAAATTAGCTAAAAGCATATCTCCTAATAAGACAATAGAAGGGCTAATTGTTGGTGTAACAATGTCTACAATAATAAGTTCTATAATATTAGTAGGACTTCTTCATGTAGGAGTAATAAAAGGAATAATAATTACTATAGCATTATCTTTAGTATCCCAAGCAGGAGATTTACTATTCTCAGCTATTAAAAGACACTTTAAAATAAAAGACTATGGCACAATAATGCCAGGACATGGTGGAGTACTTGATAGACTTGACAGTTTACTAGTTTTAGCAATTGTACTTAACCTTATATCCAAAATAATCTAGGAAGGAATATATGAACTTTATAATAACACTAATAATATTTTCTATCATTATAAGCATAATTGTATTTGCTCATGAATTTGGACACTTTATAGCAGCTAAAAAATCAGGAGTATATGTTCATGAGTTTAGTATAGGTATGGGTCCTAAAATATTCAGTTTCAAAAGGAAAAACGATGAAACACTATATTCACTAAGACTTTTACCACTAGGTGGTTATAATGCAATAGCTTCAACTCAAGAAGGAAGAACTAAGGGAATAAAAAAAGATCAGATACTAGAAAATAAATCTTATTTAGCTAGATTCTTAATACTAATAATGGGTATAGTATTTAACTTTATATTAGCAATTTTACTCCTATTTATTAGTGCACTAGTCTATGGAGCACCTTCAACTAAACCATATATTGGATTAGTTGAAAAAGCATCTCCTGCATTCATATCAGGCATTAAAGAAGGGGATTTACTACTAAAAATAGATGATAAAAAAATAAATACTTTTGATGATCTACTTCTAGAAACAAGATATTCTAAAGTAAAAGAAGAATATAGTATAACAATTCTAAGAAATAATGAAGAATATACCTTTGTAGTAAAACCAGAAATAAAAGAAGATGAAGAAGGAAATAAATACCCAGTATTTGGAATAGGATCAAAAGTAGTAAAAGAAAGAGGCTTAATCGCATCTATTAAATATACATTTACTGAAACTTTTTATTCAAGCACTAGTTTAGTAAAAATAGTATCCAAATTAATTACCGGTAAGATAAAAGCAAGTAACTTAAGCGGACCAATTGGAATATACTCAGTGATTGATAATATAAAAAGTAAAGGATTAGAAAATATTCTATATTTAATATCATACTTAAGCATAAATGTAGCAATAATAAACTTGCTACCTATACCTGTATTCGATGGAGGAAGAATATTATTATTACTTATTGAAAGAATTAAAGGCAAAAGACTAAATGATAAAGTAGAAACTGTACTTAATTCAATTGGTACAATCTTATTAATCGCATTAATGATATATGTAACAATAAAAGATATATTCAGATTAATATAATGTACTTTTTAATGCACTAGCAAACAAAACTTCCTCTTGCAATATAAAGAACAATTATAATATAATGTAACTAGAATAAGGAGTAACATAAAAGATGAATAGTTTTAATAAAAACAAGCAAATCGTAAACATATGCAAAAATTATTATAAAATAGTTAATTCTGATATAAATGAAAGAGATAAAGAAACATATCAAATAATAAAAATATATACTGATTATATTTTCTCATTAGAAACAGTAACGCAAAGAGAAGTAGAAAAGTTAACTAAAATAGATAATATTATGTATAAATTTATTACAGATAATAAATTTAAAAAAGAAATGCTTAATAAACTATCTACATTAAAGGTAAATTCAGCAGTTACAAATCTTCAAGAATATGTAATGAATAAAATAATTGAATATTTTGAAGATTACAAAGAAACAATAACAAGAAATATTTATATACCAAGATGGATTTAGAATAATGAATTTACATTATTCTTTTTTTAAATGGAGGGTTTATGTTAAATAAAATAAAAGAAATAAAACTAAGCAAGATTAAAGATGAACTAGCTAGATATGAATCACTTAGTGAAGAAATAAAAAGATTAGATGATGAAATTAAAGAAATTGATAAATTAGAAAGTCCACAAATGCCTTATGAACATCTTGCACCTTTAAATTATAGCTTATTATCTAAATTACTATTTAAAAGAAAAGAATACTTAGAAAAAGTTAAAGAAAGAAATGAAGCATTAAGTAATTATGACAAAGCAAATGAAGAGTACTACAAAAAAAGAGAATCATTAAAATCTCTTGAAGAAAAGAAAAATGAGTGTATAGCTCTTCAAGCATCTCTAAGTAATGTATTAGAAGAGTATAAACAAATATCAAGTGCAAATAATATTAAAGATTTAGGAATGACATTTGAAGAAGCAACTTCTTTTCTAATAGAAAATAATGAAGAAGTTATTCTAGATGAATCTGACTTAGACATAATAAACAATGAATCTAACTTTGAAAGCAAAAAAGACTTTTGCCTTGTACATAAAACTATGTATAGTCCAAAAAACAGCAAGGTAAGCCCAGCTTTTTCTCAAAACATTATGAAGTCATCAGCTACTTATTTTGATGGTGAAGAATTTACATTTAATTATAATGTAGGAAGAAATACAGTTCATTTTTGCTTAAATGGAGAAGTAACTTCGCATTCTTTAGGTGTCTTTGAAGGAAGAGAATATGCAGTTATTATGCCTTTTGAAAAAGCAGATGACTCTACTTTGACAAGTTTAAGAGGAGAAGACACATATTTTGAAGGACCTCTTAGCATAAAAGGTGGATATATATTATGTATTAAAGATAAATTAGAAGAAGTTAAAAAGAATAATCCAGAAGTAACAGTCATAGGAGTAGATAATAGTAATATAGATGGGTATGCAAATGCGTTTTTAAGTATGCTTGGATACAAAAATGAGGAAATTGGAACTGTTGATTGGACCAATGAAAAAGATAGTAAAAAACTTAGAACTTTTATAGAAGATAATGGATATTTAAATGATGTTCACTATGGATCTTATGACGACTATAAAGAAACAGCAATAGAGTATTTTAGTAAAATAATAGGATTTGTACAAACTATTAAAGAAAAAATGCAGCAAGGAAAAACATATGATGTTGATAAATTATTAGAAATGCTATATGAAAAAAGAAAATGGGTTGTAAAAGATGGAAAACGAACTGTAGATGATGCAGGAAAACTAGAAGTATCAGTAACTAAATTACTATATTACACATTAAATGCCATTGATAGAGGCACTAAAGATTTCAAAGATATAGAACATTTCTATATAGAAGATTGCTTTGGAGAAAAGTTAGAAAACGATGTCTCTTCTTCATCTAAAAGAAACTTAAACTATTTGTTTTATAAACTAAAAACATTATATAATATAGACATTAACGAAGAAATAATTAATAAACTTTCAGCTTTAACTTGTGAAGATAATAAAGTAGATCATCTTACAATAGAAAGATCTTTAAATGAAGAATTAGATAAAAATTTCATAAAGAACTTAGTAAGCGAATTATATCTAAACAAAGATGCAGTAGAAGAATATAGTGAAGGAATTAAAAGATAATGAATTTACATTATTCTTTTTTTTTGGTAAAATTACTATGGTGATTTAAGTGAGAGATGCATTAGCTTTATTTATAAAACAAGCATTTATTAAACTAGGATATGAAGATTATTTAAATCTAACAGTATCACAAAAAAGTGATTATCAAATAAACTCAGTATTTGAAATATCAAAAAGATTCTCAAAGAAGCCTAATGAAGTAGGAGAAGAATTAATAAGTGCTATTAAAGATTTAAATGGTTATGATAATTATATTAAAGATATAGAATTTGCACTTCCAGGTTTTATTAATATTACTGTAAGTGATAAACTAATAAATAGCTTTATAAATGACTATATAAATAATGGATTCATAAAGAAAACAAATAAAAATGAAGTATACTTTTTAGACTATGGAGGACCTAATATTGCAAAACCTCTTCATATAGGGCATTTAAGACCTGCAATAATTGGTGAAAGTGTTAAAAGAATACTAGATGCAAAAGGATTTAAAACTGTAAGTGATGTACATTTAGGTGACTATGGTCTTCAAATAGGCGAAGTTATATATGGAATAAAAAGAGATAAATTATCTATTGATGATATAACAATAGAATATTTAAATAAAATATATCCAGAGATAAGTGCTCTTTGTAAGGAAAATGAAGAAGTACACTCTGAATGCCAAAAAATAGTATTAGATCTTCAAAATGGCAATGCAGAATATAATATCTACTTTGAAAAAATAAAAGAAGTAAGCATGCAAGATATTAAAAGAATATATGAGTATCTTGGAGTATCTTTTGATCTATGGCTAGGAGAAAGTGATTCAAAACCATATATTCCTAAATTAATAGATAGATTAAAGGAAGAAAAACTATTAAGAGAAGATGACGGTGCATTAGTAGTTGATATTAAAGAAGAAAATGATAACAAAGAAATGCCACCAGTAATTGTAGTAAACTCAAAAGGTGCCTCAATGTATGCCACTACAGACATAGCTACTATACTAGAAAGAGAAGAAAAATATAAACCAAACAAGATTCTATATTTTACAGACAATAGACAATCACTTCACTTTGAAGGAGTATTTAGAATATGTAAAAAACTTGGTGTAAATGCTGAACTTATTCATAATACTTTTGGAACTATAAACGATAAAGATGGTAAACCATTTAAAACAAGAAGTGGTGAAGCATTAAAGCTAGATGAACTAATTGAAATGACTAAAGATGCATTCTTATCTAAAAGAGAAGAAAATAAAGATATGCCAAAAGAAGATTTAGATAAGCAAATAAATGCTATTATTAAATATGCTGATCTTCAAAACAACAGAGAAAAAAGCTATAATTTTGATATAAATAAATTTAGTGAAGTATCAGGTAAAACAGGACCATATATTTTATATTCAGCTATAAGAATAAAGAAAATATTAGAAAATAATTCAATTACTAAAAAAGGTGTATCTACAAAAATATATAACGACATAGATAGAAACCTAAGAATGGAAGTATTAAACATCAATAATGCAATAGATAGATCTATAGAAGATTATCTTCCATCTATAATAGCTGATTACTTATATGATTTATGTAATGAAGTAAATTCATTCTATCAAAACGTTAATGTTACTAATGTAACAGATGAAGAAGAAAAGAATGATTACTTAAATGTATTAAAATTAGCATATGATATTATTGTAAAATGCTTAGAATTATTAGTAATAGAAGTGCCAAGTAAAATGTAAATGGCACTTTACTTGTCCTCGTAGCTCAGCTGGAAGAGCAGCACCCTCCTAAGGTGAAGGTCGGTGGTTCAAATCCACTCGGGGACGCCACAATAAATGCAAAATAAAAAGCCTTTTAAGGCTTTTTTTATCTTCTATTAACTACAGATGCATCTTCTTCATATGAAGGAAGACCCATTTCTTTTCTAATCTCGTTAATATTCGCAATACTTTCAATTGGTTCTAGTTCATACTTACCAGTTTCCTCATCAAATTTATATTGAGTTCCATATATTTGCTTTTTACCTTCTTCAACTAAAACTCTATCAACGAAATGAGCATAGTCAGCTTTAGAAAGCTTTCCATTATTTACAGCTTCTTCTATAGCTGATTGATATTTAAGCTTAATTTCATGAGGAGCGTGTTGAATAACTAGATACTGAGCATAACTAGCTTTATAAC
This sequence comes from Caryophanales bacterium, assembly GCA_016292035.1. Classification (GTDB taxonomy): domain Bacteria; phylum Bacillota_I; class Bacilli_A; order RF39; family UBA660; genus RUG727. The sequence continues at coordinate 26,670 of JAEEZR010000010.1, read as the reverse complement.
CAATCTTTTCTTTTCCAATAAATCCATGCTTATCTAGTATGTCACAAACCACTTTTATATTTTGATCATCAATCTTTTTAAACTTAGAATCATATAGTTTTTCATATTCTTCTCTAGAAAGTTGGTCACTTGATATAAGTTTACCAGTTTCTTGTCTATAATTTTGATCTAAATCATACACTTTCTCTAATTTATTTTTAATAATTATCATATTTAAATCTAATACCATAACACATCACATATTCATTATAGCATAATATCATATTGTTATGATATAATTACTATGTAATATAAAACTTATAGAAAGAAGGTAAAACATGAAGAATATAGCTGTTATATTTGCAGGTGGCGTAGGAAAGAGAATGAATAGTAAGGACCTACCTAAACAATTTTTAGAAATATATAATAAACCAATAATAGTTCATACTATTGAATTTTTTGAAAAAAATGAAAATATAGATGGAATAGTAGTAGCATGTCACTCAGACTGGTTAGATTATTTTAATAATCTTATATATAAATATAGATTGGATAAAATTAAAAAAGTAGTGCCAGGTGGAGAAACGGGCCAATTGTCTATATATAACGGACTATGCGCAGCTAAAGAGCTAGTAGGAGACGAAGAATGCATAGTGCTAATACACGATGGTGTAAGGCCACTAATAAATATAGATTTAATTACTAAAAATATAGAGGATGTTAAAAAATATGGATCATCTATAACAAGCGGAATTGTTAAAGAAACAATAGTAGAAATTGATGATGAAGGTGGAATAAAACTAGTTCCTGACAGAGCACACTCTAGAGTAGCTAAAGCTCCGCAGTGTTTTTACTTAAAAGATATATTAGATGCACATAGTAAAGCTTTAGATGAGAATATAACAACATTTATAGACAGCTGCACAATGATGAATCACTATGGCTATAAGCTACATATGACTGATGGGCCATATGAGAATATCAAAATAACAACACCTGATGATTTTTATACAATGAGAGCAATATTGCAGGCAAAAGAAGATGCACAGTTAAAGGGAGAATAATATGGAAAAGTTTTTGGTTACTGGGGCTACTGGACTAATTGGACAAAGCTTAGTAAAAAAAATACTAGAAGATGGTAATAGTGTAATAGCAATTGTTAGAAACAAAGAAAAAGCTATTAATATTTTAGGAAATGAAAATGATAATTTAAAGTATATAGTTAATGATGTTACAACTTTGACTCCAGAAAAAATGGATGTTGACTATATTATTCATGGTGCTAGTCAAACATCTAGCAAAGCATTTGTAAATGAACCTGTTGAAACAGCTTTAACTGCAATTAAAGGAACAATAAACATGCTAGAAATAGCAAGATTAAGCAGTGTTAAAGGTTTTGTATATTTATCAAGTATGGAAGTATATGGCTATCCAACAACTGATGAGAAAATAGATGAATCACACTCAACTGATATTAATACTATGTCAGCTAGATCTAGCTATCCAGAAAGTAAAAGAATGTGTGAAAATCTATGCGCTTCATATTTCTCGGAATATGCACTTCCAGCAAAAGTAATTAGACTTACTCAAACATTTGGGCCTGGAGTAGAATATAATGATGGAAGAGTCTTTGCAGAATTTGCAAGATGCGTAATAGAGAAAAAAGATATAGTATTAAAAACAAAAGGTGAAACAAAAAGAAGCTATTTATATGTTGATGACGCAGTTAATGCTATATTAACAGTAACATATAAAGGAACTAGTGGTGAATCATATAATGCAGCCAATGAATCTTCTTACTGCACAATTTATGAAATGGCTAATCTAGTTATAAATAATTTTGGTGACATAAATACCAAAGTATTAATTGAAGAAAGTCCTAATGAATTAAATGGATATGCGCCAACATTACACATGAATTTAGATACTTCAAAATTAAGAAATTTAGGATGGACTCCTAAAGTAGATTTAACTGAATCTTATAGAAAACTTATAGAAAGTCTAAAAGAGAAAATGTAGGTATGAATATATGAATATACTAAAAAATATAATAAATGTCTTAATAAATATAATTCCAATCAACGAAAACAAAATAATGTTTCAATCAGGAAGAAAAAGAATAGATGGAAATCCATATGCAATATATAAAGAACTAAAAAAAGACACTGCTTCTAAATATAAACCAATATGGATAGTAGAAAAAGATGCTGATGTAAGCATGCTACCAAAAGAAGACTATGCATATACTAGAACACTAAAAGGACTATATCATACTGCTTCAAGTAAATATATTATTCGTTCTCAAAGCATAGGTGGCATTAAAAAAAGAAAAAAACAAATATATATTCAAACATGGCATGGCGCTGGAGACTTTAAAAAATGTGGCTATGATTGTCTAAAAGAAGAAGATAGACCATCTGAAACAATGGAGCACGCTAGAGAATGGGATTACCTAATATCAACTGATGAAAGAAATGACACTGTTATGAGAAGCAGTGTTAACTTTACTAAAACATCATATATTTTAGGTAATGCTTCAACTGATTCTATAGTTAATGCAACAGATGAAGATAGAAAAAAAGTATTAGAAAAGTTAGGATTAACAACAAATACTAAAAAAATAATAATGTATGCCCCAACATTTAGAGATGATGAACTAAACGATAAAGAAGTAAATAACTTAAGAATAATGAGCTTATCTGCTTTAAAAGACTATATAGTACTTCTTCGTATGCATCCACTAATGAATGATAAAGTTAAGAATATAAAAATGCCAGAGAACTTTATAAATGCATGTGACTACCCAGACATCAATGATTTGTATTTAATAACTGACATACTAATAACCGATTATTCTTCTATTATATTTCCATATATGTGCTTAAACAAAAATCTAATATTATATCCATATGATATGGATCATTATATAAGTTTAAGAGGTGGCTTTTATCTAGATTATAACTCTTTGCCAGGGCCTATATGCTATAGTGAAGAAGAATTAATAAAAGCAATTGAAACAATTGATGATAATAAGCCTATATATGATAAAAAAACAAAGGAATTTAATGAAAAATATAACTCTTTAAATGATGGTAAAGTATGTAAAAGAATAATTGAATATTTAAAAGAAGGTAAGTTTAATTAGCTATTAAAAGCCTAAAATGTACCGAGTTTAACCAAAAAACTAAAAAAAAGGTTGACTTTGTACATTTTTTTGGTACAATATGAGCAGGTGATGGAAAAATGGGTAGACCAAAAAAAGAAATCGTTGAAAAAACACCAGAACAAATAGCTCATGATGAAAAATTAAAAGCACTTGAAATGGACGTTATTAATCAAATCGTTCAAGCAAGAAAAAGTCAAAAACTATCTCAAAGAGTAGTTGGAGAAAGAGCAGGAATAATAAGAGAAACTGTGGCTAAAATTGAAAATAATTTAAATAGTCCACAAATCAATACATTAATTAAACTACTAGAACCAATTGGATATACTCTTGGAGTAGTACCTCTAGCTAAAGAAGAAGAAACTACAGAAGAAGAAAATACTGAAACTAACTAGTATAAGGCTTTAACGGGCCTTTTTCTTATGTTATAATGTATATGTGATTAGTATGTATATAAGGGTTAATGGCGAAGAATATGAAGTATTAATAGAAAAAAAGAGAATTAAGAATACTTATATAAGGGTTAAAGATGACTTAAAAGTGCATGTAACATGTAATTATTTATCAAGTACTTCTTCAGTAGAAAGACTAATCAAAGACAATATAAAGGCTGTCGAAAGAATGATAAATGCGCAGCTAAAGAAACAAGAAAAGAATGAAAAATTCTTTTATCTTGGGAAAGAATATAATGCTGTAGTAATAGATAGCATAAAAAAAGTAACAATTGATGATAATTATATATATGCTAAGAATAAAAAAGCTTTTCAAAAGTTTTTAGATGAAGAAGCTAAAAGAGTATTTCCAGAAAGATTAAGGGTTGTGCACCAAAAGATGAATAATAACAGTATTCCTTATCCTAATCTTGGAATAAAACAAATGAAAAGAAAATGGGGATATAATAAAAAAAGTGATAACTTAGTTGTACTAAATAAGGAACTAATTAAGTATGATATTGATGACATAGATTACGTAATTGTTCACGAACTATGTCACTTTCTATATTTTGACCATTCAAAGAATTTTTGGAATGCAGTCAAACTATATAAACCAAACTATAAGGAAAATAAGAAGCATTTAAAGGAGGATTAACTAGTGATTGATTCAGTTAGCAATAAAGAAGTAGTATTTTTATCAAAACTAAGAGAAACAAAAAACATAAAAGAAAATAAAATGTTTATAGTAGAAACACCTCATTTAGTAGAAGAAGCCTATAAGGCAGGATTACTACTTAAAGTAATAACAAATGATGAATCTCTTAATATATATAATGTTCCAACTATATTAATGAGTAACAGGTGCTTAGAAAAAATAAGTACTTTAAAAAGTACACCTAATATAATGGGATTAGTATCATTAAAAGAAAATAAAGAAATAAGAGGTAACAAAATAGTAATCCTTGATAATGTACAAGACCCAGGAAACGTAGGAACAATAATAAGAAGCGCACTTGCTTTTAATGTAGATACAGTAGTGCTATCAAATGACTCAGTAAACTACTTTAATGAAAAATTAGTAAGAAGCACTGAAGGAAATATATTTAAGATAAATGTAGTTACTATGGATACTCTAGAAGCAATTAGAAAAATAAAAGAGATGAATATAGATGTATACTATGCTGATATGTATGGAAAAGAAGAAGTAAGTGAAGTAAAAACAACCAGCTATGCATTAGTAATGGGCAGTGAAGGAAAAGGAATAAGCGAAAAAGTAAAAGAAGAATGTACTAAAAGTATAAGAATAGATATGAATTCTTCATGTGAAAGCCTAAATGTTGCAGTAGCTTCTTCTATTATCATGCATAGCTTAAGGAGTTAATATGGAAAAAGTAAGAATAGGTAAATTAGTAAATACTCACGGATTAAAAGGTGAAGTAAGAATAATAAGTGATTTTGAATATAAAGATAAAGTATTTGTAAATGGAAATCACTTATATATAGATAATGAAGAACTTACTATTAACTCTTATAGAATTCATAAATCTTTTGATATGGTAACATTTAAAGAATATGATTACATAAACGATGTCCTTAAATTTAAGGGTAAAAATGTATATGCATCAAGAGAAGAATTAAACTTAAAAAAAGAAGAACTACTTATAGAAGATTATTTAAATCTAAAGTGTATATATAATAACAAAGAAATAGGATACATAAGTGATGTAATAACTGGCTCTAATAGATTATTCTTAATAAATGGAAAATATATACCATTCAATGAAAAATTTATAGAAAAAGTTGATATAGATAAAAAAGAAATACACTTAAAGAACTTGGAGGGATTAATATGAGAATAGACATACTTACATTATTTCCAAATATGTTTAATGGTGTATTTGAAGAATCAATAATAAAAAGAGCTATTGAAAATAAAAAAGTAGAGATTAATATTATTGATTTTAGAAAATATACAACTGATCCTCATAATAAAGTTGATGATGAACCATTCGGTGGAGGAGCAGGCATGGTACTTATGTGTCAACCTATATTTGATGCAGTAAAAGATTTAAAAACAAAAGACTCTAAAGTTATTCTTTTAACTCCTTCTGGAATTCCATATAAACAAAAAATGGCTTTTGATTTATCAAAAGAAAAACATTTAATAATTATATGTGGACATTATGAGGGGTTTGATGATAGAATAAGCACTATAGTTGATTTAGAAGTTTCTATAGGCGACTATGTTTTAACTGGTGGAGAAGTACCTGCAATGGCTATAACAGACAGCATCGTACGTCTTCTTCCAGGCGTAATAAGAGAAGAAAGCTTCATTGAAGACTCTTTCTCCAAAGAAAGTTATATATTAGATTACCCATCATACACTCATCCAAGAGAATATGAAGGATTAAAAGTACCAGAAGTACTATTAAACGGTGATCATAAAAAGATAGATGAATGGAGAAGAAACGAAGCAATAAAAAGAACAAAAGAGAGAAGACCAGATTTATTAAAGTAAGGGGATTTATATGTATTACTTAAAAAGAAAAATAAAAGCTGCTAGTTTAAAAGGTAAAATAAAAACCGAAGGATTAGAAGCAAAGATTAAAAATAAAAAAGTAAAGAAACTAACAATAGTTGATAAAAAATTAAAAAACAACTATGCTATTAAACAAATGGATAAGAATTTAAAGAAAGTATATGATAGTATATTTAAATTCTTAACTAGTGATGATGACTCTGAAAACGGTATAAAAATATGCCTAGGTGAAATAGAAAAGTGTAAAAGCATTCTCTTTAATAAATATAAAAATGAACTACAAATTAAAAAATATCAAGAATACATTGCTAAAATAGCTATAACAGAAGAGGAATTTAAAACAAAATATAGAGAAAGAGAATACTATAGAGACTTAATAGAAAAAATGTATAAGCAAATAAATAATGATGTTGAATTTGACGAAAGAAGAGGAAAAGGAAGATAAAGACTTGCACTTTATCTTCTTTTATGTTATATTATCTATGCTTAATCCGCTGGTGGATAAAAGTTTCCATGAATGATTAAATAAAAGCAATAATAGGAGGCGAAAAAGATGAATCTTATAGATAAGATCAACGAAAGACAAATTAATCCTAATGTACCTGAATTTAGAGTAGGAGATACTGTAAGAGTAGACGTTAAGATTAAAGAAGGTAAAAGAGAAAGAATTCAAGCTTACGAAGGAATAGTAACATCAAGAAAAGGTGGAAGTGTTAGTGAAACTTTCACAGTTAGAAAGAAAAGTGGAAGCGTAGGAATCAACAGAGTATTCCCAGTTAACTCACCACTAATTGATAAAATTACTGTTATCAAAAAAGGTAAAGTTAGAAGAGCTAAACTTAACTTCTTAAAAGGTATAAAAGGTACTTTCAAAATTAAAGAAAGAAACTAAAAATAGGAGTGCTTATAAGCACTCTTTTGTTTTTAAGGAGGAATAATGAATAGATATAAAAAAGTTAAAACAGCAAGCATTCTAGGTATAATAGGAAATATATTTTTATTTATAATAAAATTAATTGCTTCTATAATGTCAAAAAGTTCATCAATGCTAGCAGATACTTTTAACTCTTCTTCAGATATATTATCTTCATTTATAACTTATATTGGTAATAAAATATCAAGTAAACCAAAAGATGAAGATCATGATCTAGGACATGGAAAAGCAGAATATATATTTTCACTAATAATAAGTATTACAATGATGATTTTAGTTTATACAATGATTAAAACATCTATAAAAGGAATAATAAATAAAGAATTATTAGTATATTCAAACTATTTACTATTTGTATGTATAGTAACTATAGTAATAAAATTTATGCTATATTTATATACTAACAAAATAGCAAAAGAAGAAAAAAACTTATTAATTAAAGCAAGCTCTAAAGATCATAGAAATGATATGTTTGTAACAATGATTAATTTACTATCAGTAGTATTAGGCAAATACAAAATATACTATGTAGATTCAGTAGTAGCACTTTTAATATCTTTATGGATACTAATAACTGCTATAAAGATATTTAAAGAAAGCTATGATGTTCTTATGGATAAAACAATAAGTGAAGAAGCTAGAAAAGAAGTACTTAATATAATTGATAAGCACCCTGAAATAAAGAAAATTCAACACTTTAATGCAACACCAATAGGATATAAATATCAAATAAGTTTAACAATATTTGTAGATGGAAATCTTTCTACATTTGATTCTCATAAAATAGCAGATGATTTAGAAAAAGAAATAGTAAAGAATATAGATGAAATATACCTAGCAGTTATACATGTTAATCCCTATTAATAGTGACTAAAATACTAATAAATGATATAATAAAAAAGGTGATAAAATGAATAATAAAATAGGAAATATATTAAGAGAATTAAAGCCGTATGTAGTCATAGTTATTGCAGTAGTGCTAATAAGATCTTTCTTAGTAACACCAGGTTTAGTAAATGGCCCATCTATGGAAAAAACACTATATGACAAAGATGTAGTAGTAGTAAATAAAATAGCTCTTGCATTTGGAATAAATAGATTTGATATAGTAGTTATTGAATATGATAATGATACTCTAATAAAAAGAGTAGTAGGTCTTCCAGGAGAAACTGTAGAATATAAAAATAATCACTTATATATAGGTGATAAGGAAATAATACCAGAAAAATCATTTGATCCTACAGATGACTTCACTTTAACTGCAAAAGAAGACGAATATATTGTTTTAGGAGATAACAGAAGTATATCTAAAGATAGTAGAATAATCGGCCCTATCAAAAAAGAGCAAATAAAAGGAAAAGTAGGAATAGTGCTTTATCCATTTAAAAGATTTGGATTAATAAAATAGAAACATGAAATGTTTCTTTTTTTATATATTTTTATAATTATTTTTGATAAAATTAAAGATAGGTGGAAGTATGAAAAAGAAAATTCTTATAATATCATTTATAATATTAATGTCATTCCTCATAGGAATTAAATATGTAAAAGCAGATAGTGGATGGGACAGCAGCTACGACAGTGGAAGCTGGGATTCAGGATCTAGCTGGGATTCAAGCTCGAGCTGGGACTCTAGCTCTTCTTATGATGATGACGATGATGACTATAACTACTCAGGCTCAAGCTATGAATCAAGTAGGTCATCCGTTTCATATAATAGCTTTAATACTATTACTATAAATACTGAAAGTATTGACATAGATGAAACGTTAGAAAAATATAAAGACTCCATGTTACTTTCTTCAGACAAAACCGCTTTAACAACTATTAAAAAATCTGAATATCCTAGTTTATATAGTGAATTAAGCACTATTCCAACTGGAAGCAGAATATCTATGGATATGTATTGTAATAGAATAGAAATAAATTATGATGAACAAAAAATAGCTATTTATAAAGATGAATATGAAAATATATATAATGATTTATTTGATAGATTAGAATTACTAGAGCCATATAATGAAACAAAATATTATAAAGGCAGAATAGAAATAACTGAAAACTGCGTCAAACAAACAGTATATAAAGATAAAGAACCAAAGCTTTATAGAAAACTAATGCTTACGCGTATAATAACAATTATAATAGGAGTAATATCATTCTTAATATTTAACCCTATATCATTTATAATTATACTTCAATGTTTTTTAAATAAACTAAGAAAGAAACAAATTCAAAGCCCTGCATTATCAGAAACATCTAATAATCAATTAGAAAAATACCAAATAAATAAAGAAGAATTTAAGAAAATGATGTATGAAAACTATGTAAAAGTTCAAGAAGGATGGATGAACTTTGATTATGATGCATTAAAGACTCTACTAACAAATGAGTTATATAACACATATATAAGTCAGTTAGATGCTCTAAAAATAAAAGAAGAAAAGAATATAATGAGTGACTTCAAACTAATAGATTCAAGAATAACTAAAGTAGAAGAAATTAATAATACATTATCAGTAAAAACATATTTAAGAGTAGAAATGTATGACTATGTAGTAGACAAAGATAATAAAGTTTTAAGGGGAGATAAACACCATAAGATAGATATTGAATATGAAATAACTTATGTAAAACCTTGGAACAAAGAAGAAATAAATAGATGCCCAAACTGTGGTGCACAGCTTAAACATATATCAGAAGGTAAATGCGAATACTGTAGAACACTAATCGTTAGAGACTCAAGCGACTTTGTAATGAGTAAAAAAACATGTATAGGGCAAAGGAGAAAATAATGAAAAAGAAAATAAGTGTAGTTTTAGTAGCAATGCTTATAGCATTTGGTTTTATATTAAATGCTAGCGTAGTAAAAGCAGATAGTGGATTTGACTTTAGCTATGATAGCTCTTCATCATCAGACTATAGCTCTGATAGCTATACAGATGGTGAACCATTTGATATTCATAATCCTGTACACGTAGGAGTTCTTATATTTGTAATTACATTTATAGTTGTAATAATAGGAGCATCAATATATCAAAGTGTAAATGAAGATAAAATAAAAGCTAAAAAAATAGCTAATGCTAAAGAAGCGTTAAATAAATATAATATCAACTATGCAGATTTGATTAATGAATTATCAAATGACTACGTAGATATTCAAAAGGCATGGATGAACTTTGATTATGAATCTCTAAAAAGCCTATTAACAGATGAACTTTATAATACATATGTAAACCAATTAGAAACACTTAAAATAAAAAATGAAAAGAATATAATGGAAAACATAAAAGTAAAAGAAACAAATTTACTATATGTTAAAGAAGAAAATGATTATATAGTAGTAACAGCCTCATTAAAAGTTGAACAAACAGATTATATAGTGAATAATAATGGCGAAGTTACAAGAGGAAGTAAACTAGATTTAAATGAAGTAGAATATACTATAACATTTGTAAAACCATTATCTATTAAAGATACTAAATGCCCTAACTGTGGAGCTAATCTAAATGGTGTTACTAGTGGAAAATGTCCAAGCTGTAGAACAACAATCATTCTAAATCAAAACAAATTTGTAATGAGTAAAAAGACTATAATAAATCAAAGGAGAATATAATGGACGAGCTATTAAAAGTAGATAAAACATTTAATGAAAGCATGTTTATAACAAAAGTAAATAATATATTTGTCATGTTAAAATCATGCGTAATGACAAGAAACTTAGATAGAGTTCGCCATTTTATATCACTTGAATTAGAAAAAGAATATGACGAAATTATAAATAGATTAAAAGAAGAAAATGAAATTAATATGTATGATGAACTCAATGTAAAAGATACTAAAATAAAAAACATTGAAATAACTGAAGAAAAAATAATAATAACAGTAAATTTAACATCAAGATATATGGACTACATAATAGATGCTAACACTAAAGAATATATAAGTGGTGTTAATGATCACAGAATAGAAAAAGAAAATACTCTCGTATTTGAAAAAATAATAAATGCAAAAAACTATGGTCTAATAAAGAAATGTCCAACATGCGGAGCTAGCATAAATCTTAACAAAAGTGGCAAATGCCCTTATTGTAGAAATATATTTGACGCAGAAAACTATGACTACATTTTAACCAGTATAAAAGAAGGTGTTTAAATGAAAAAGAAAGTATTAAGTATTATATTAATCATTCTTTTACTACTTGTCATAGCTCTAAATATAAGAAAGTTAATACTAAACAAAAAAATAAAGGATAATGCTAAAATAGCAGATAAAATAGTAGAGAATATAACAAAGGATAAAGAAACTTTAGTAGTGCTAGAGATAAATCCTAAATTAGCACTTTACTTAAGAAATGGAAAAGTGTCTAAATATGAATGCTTAAACAACGACTGTAATAAATTAAGTAAAGATTTCATAGGAAAAGACTTAAAAGATTCAGTAGAATTTATATATAAAGACTCTAAAGAAAAAGGATTTGATGTATCTAAAGGAGTAAAAATTTACTCAAATGAAATAATAGATCTAAAACTAGAATATGTTACATATGAAGATATTAAAGAAGACGGTGCAAAAACTACTGAGGAAAAAACTAATCTAATAGACGAACTAAAGAAAGATGAAGACTACGGAGTATATTATGAATGTAAGGAAGAAAACTACAAAACCTCTTGTTTTATAAAAGATGGAATAGGACTAGGTTCAGGAGTAATTCCAATGCAAAACTATATAGATGGAACACTAACCAAATTAAGAGGACTAGCTAGGGTGCTAGAAAGATTTGGTATCAAAACAGAAACTATATATGAAATGGGTATTCAAGAAGAACCAGCTTACTATATATACATAAATGGCATTAAATTTGCAAGTGCTGGAGGAGACACATTATCTGAAACCGAATACACAGGAAGATATCAATGTAATGATCATTGGTTTAAATTAGGAGATTTAGACTTGCTAAATCCTGGAGCCATTAAAGAAAAATACTATAATAAGTCATACGCCGATGATGATCCATTTGTTAGTGAATTTGTAAGTTCAAGCAGTGAAAATATGAAACACGGAGTAACATATGGAAGAAAATATGTTACCAGATATGAATGTGATAATGAAACTCAAAAGAGAAATGTATTGTTTGAAGGAGAAGTACTATATAAATACGTAGGATCTTCTACGGTAGAAATAACTAAAGAAGAATATGAATATGAATTTCCAACAAATGAGTTAATAAAGACATTTGTAGATTGCAATTCTTGGTATGATGATTTAAATGATACTATGGTTTATAGCAATCAAACCAGTAAAAGATACTGTAAGTATAAAGTTGATGAAGAATCAGATTGGTCTTATATAGAAAAGGAAAACTAGAAAGGTGATATTATGTATTTAAACAATAAGATATTAGTAGGAAAGAATAATAAAGGTGAAGAAAGCAATTTACTACTAAACATGATGAACCGTCATGGCCTAATAACAGGAGCATCAGGTAGTGGTAAAACTATCACACTTAAAGTAATCGCAGAAAGCTTATCAGAATCAGGAGTACCTGTATTCTTATCAGACGTAAAAGGTGATATAGCAGGAACTGCTATTATTGGCGAAGAAAATGAGAATGTAGCTAAAAGAATAGAAAAGCTAGGATTAACTGATGTATTTGAATATAAAAAATTTCCTGTAAGATTTTGGGATATATATGAAGAAAAAGGACACCCAATAAGAACAAAAATAAGTAGTGTAGGAAGTGAAATCCTATCTATAATGTTAGGACTATCTGAAGCACAAGAAGGTAACTTAGCAATTGTATTTAAAATAGCAGAAGATGAAAACTTAGATCTTATAGACCTAAAAGATTTAAGAAGTGCTCTTTCTTATGTAGCAGATAATAAAAATGATTACATAACTAAATATGGAAATATTACATCTCAAAGTATAGGAGTTATTCAAAGAAGCTTACTAGCACTTGAAAACCAAGGAGCTGATAAATTCTTTGGAGAACCATCACTTGATATTAGAGACTTTATATCTGTAAATGAAGAAGGAAAAGGATTTGTAAATATACTTGATGCCCAAAGATTGTTTACTAGCCCAGATTTATATGCATCATTTATGTTATGGTTATTAATTGAACTATATAATAAAATGCCAGAAGTAGGAGATTTAGATAAACCAAAGATTGTATTCTTCTTTGATGAAGCACATTTATTATTTAATGATATGCCTATGTATAGATTAAAGAAAATAGTGCAAATAGTTAAACTAATCAGATCTAAAGGAATAGGATTATTCTTCGTTTCTCAATCTCCAATGGATGTTCCTTCTGAAATACTAGGACAACTAGGAAACAGAATTCAGCATACCTTAAGAGCTTATACACCAAATGAACAAAGAATAGTAAAAGTAGCGGCTGATTCATTTAGAAGTAATAGTGAATTTGATACATATGAAGCAATACTATCACTTGGAACAGGAGAAGCAGTAGTAAGCTTCCAAAATGAAAAAGGTGAGCCAACAATATCACAAAGAGTAACTATATTACCACCTCAAAGTAAGATGGGATCTATAGATGATATAACAAGAAACAAAGTAATAAACAGTAGCATACTTCTAGGTAAATATGATGAAAGGATTGACTCTTCTTCAGCATTCGAAAAAGTAAGCGCAATTAATGAAGAAAAAAGAATGATTGAAGAAGAAATGCTTCAAAGAAAACAGCAAGAAAAAGAACTAAAAGAACAAGAAAAAATAAATGCAATGATAGCAAAACAACAAGAAAAAGAAGCTAAAGAAGCAGCTAGACTAGAAGCTCAAAGACTAAAAGAAGAAGAAAAAAGAAGAAAGAATGACCCAATGTATAAAATAGGCAAAAAAGTAGCTAATAAAGCAGTAGATAAGGCTATAAATAAAGGATTAAATAGTGTTTTCAAATCTTTGTTTAAATAAATAATTTATACACTTGTTAATAATAAAAAGTTATTGTATAATCAAATTGTAAGTTAAAAGAATAATACAAGGAAACAAAGAAGGAGAAAAAATGACAGGATTAAAAATGAGCACAGAAGCGCTAAACTACAGTTTAACTTATACTGACATAGTATTTGATAACAGTATGAACGGATACATAAAAATTGATTTTATATCAAAGTTTATAGAAATATCCAAAAAATACAATTTAGATGGAGAAACAGTAATTTATTCAATAAGAGACAACAGCGACTTAAGAAGTATTGCTAATTGTATTTTCAAAAGAAATATACAATCTGAAGAAGAAAAATTAGATCAAAAAGTAGTAATTGAATTCATGGGTTATGTTGCAGCTACTTATCAAAATTTAATGGATGGTAAAAACTACCTTGATATTGAAAGAAAAGCAATATGCGATATACAAAGAGATTTAAATTTAGATATAACTGGCGTAAACTTTTCCGGAGCAGAAGCATATGCTTTTTACCTAACTGAAATGGAAGATAAAGTAGATAAAGAAAATAAATTAATACGCAATGTAGGATAATAAGACGATAACAATCGTCTTTTATTATTGTTTTAAAAGTACTTATGATATAATAAAAAAAGGAGGAAACATGAAATTAAATGAATTATATGAAATCCTATTAGGCAAAGAACCAAGCACTAATATATTATTAAATGAAGAAGAAATTTTCAAACTAATACCAGAATTAGAACAATGTAAAGGATTCTATCAAAATAGTGAATGGCATAGACTAAACGGAGAAGACGTTGATGTATACGACCACATATTATTAGTGGTTGATTTAGTTAAACCTATACTTCCTTTATCTTTAGCTGCCTTATTTCACGATATTGGAAAACCACTATGCTACAGTGAAGACTCAAAAGGAAATGGACATTTTCCTAATCACTGGACAGAATCAAAAAGAATATTTGAAGAATTTGCTTTAAGAAATAATATTGATAAAAATACCTCTTCTATAGTATCGAAACTAATTAATTACCATGATCTTCGACTAGAGAATCTAAAAAGTAGTGAATTAAAAGAGTTATCTACTAAATTCACTGAAGAAGAAATAAAACTATTATTCATGCTAAAGGAAGCAGATTTACTAGCGCAAAACGCTAAATTTAGAAATAGAATACATTTACTAAATGAACAAGAAGAACAAATGCTTAAGCTTAGAAGAAAAGAAGGTAGCAAATGAAAAATAAATTAGTCTTATTTGACTGGGGTAACATAGTTGAATCACTTACAACTGGATATACATTATTTGACGCAATGAATAATACGTATAAACAATGCGGATACAAAGGTGTAGATGGTGTCTACTTGCATCTAAGAAAATATAGACTAACAGCCATAACATCTATGGAAGAATTTGAAAAAACATATAATAAAATTAAAGAAGAATTAAATCTAAATAAAACTTTTGAAGAATTCAAAAAGATATACTATGAAGAACATGACAAAATAGATTATTACAAAAACGTAAGAGACTATGAGCACTCATTAAAAGATAAATGCTATATTGGTATATTATCTAATCTAAATATTCTAGATGGTATAAGACTAGATAAAGAAGTAGATAAATCAAAATATGACTATGTTTTTTTGTCATATGAACTAGGATATAGAAAACCAGATATAGAAGTATTTGAAAAAATAATGAAAAGTGTTCCTTTTAAAAGTGAAGACATATTACTAGTAGATGATAAATTAGAAAATACACAAGCAGCTGCATCACTAGGATGGAGCACTATAACAGCAACAGGTCTAGAACTAGATAAAATAAAAAAGGGAGTAGAAGACTTTTTAAATAAATAAAGAGGTGCTATATATGAATAATAATTACTTTATAGGTAAAGTAAGTGATGATAAATGCATGTTTTTTGCAGAAACGTTAAAAGATGATAATTACTACCGTATAGAATTTAAAATTCTAGAAGATAAACTAACCGTAGCAAATGTACATTCATCAAAAAAAGAACCATGTAAAATTAATTTAAAATTTAAAAAGAATAAGGTATTTCTTAAAGATGATAAACTAGAAATAAACATGCAAGCTAAATTGACATTCGAAGATAGTTCAACTACTGAATTAAGTCTTCATAAAATATTTACAGAAAAAGATGTAGTAGAAAGTAGATATGATAGATTTGACTTTGTTAGTGATGAATTAAAAGTCTATTATATTAGAAGTATAATTAAAAGTGGAGAAATGTATGGAAAATCTTCATTTGTATATGATAACTCAGAAGCATTATCTGACTTAATATACCATATTGATCATAAAAATATAAGAGTAGAAAAATCTTATCTATCAGAAACAATAGAACTAGAAGACTCAATAAGCCTTGCGCAAGAATTTCTAAATAAAATGGGTTATGATATTAATATTAAAGAACTTATTAATGATAACACAATAAGAATTGTTGACTCATTAAAAAAAGAAGGCACTAAGAAAATAAAAAGAGAAAACGGTAGATCAACATATAGTAAAGAAGAACATAGAAAGATTATAAAAATAGAAAAAAATAATAATATATCATTTCCGGCTATATTAATTCATGAAATAATGCACCATATTAATTTACCAGATAATGGTGAAAGAACAACAGCAAGTGACTACTTAACTGAAGGAGTATCATATGCATATGAGTTCTTATTCTTAGAAAGCTTAAAAGGAACTAAATACGAAAATGATTGTAATAAAATTTTATCTCATGAAGTAGAAACTTTTGCTATAGGAGCTTACTTTGCATATTATCCTATAAATACTATTAATCTATATAAAGAAAAAGAAAATTTTACCATAGAAGATATTAAATCTAAAGCAAACATAGAAAAATACATGAAAGATATGGGAATATTTATCAAAGATAGAATGAACTTAAAAGAAATAGTTTGGCATATAATTGGACATTATATAGGATTTTATATATACATGGAGTATAAAGATAACGCTAGTATTCTTACTAAGCTTAAAGAATTTAATAGCAGTATAAATGAAAAAAGCTTTTCAGAGTGTTTAAAGATTATAGATATAAATGGTTTGCAAGATGTATATGGTAAAGTAAATAGTAAAGTAGATGAATTAATAGAAAAGTATTTAGCTAAAGATATAAATGATAAATCATTAAAAAAATAAACAAAACTGGTATACTACCAGTTTTTATTATGTTATAATAAAGCCACTTTAATTCTTAAGGAGGGATTTTTATGATTACACTCGAAGAATATAAACTTGAACTGTTGTCTTCATACACTAATGAAGAAGAAAAAGAAAAAAGAAAGGAGTTTTTAAACAGAATTTACAATGATAGATATTTAGAAAGAATAATATCTGATACATATAGTTTAATAAAGGATATATATAATACTAAATATTTAGAAGAAAATAAAAGTACATTTGATTTAAACGAAGAAGAACCATTTGATGATATATCACTAGATCCATCAACAAAAACTATTTCAGACAAGATTTTTATTGATAAAGAAGAAAGATATATTAGTGAATTAATACTAAAAAAAGTTTTAAAAGGAATTAACATTGAAATAATAGAAAGCATAAACACTGCTAATCAAACACCATCATACAAAATAGAAATATCATCATTTCCAACAAATATGCTAGAAATAAAAGAAAATATATTTGGAGAATCTAAAACGCTAAAATAAAAGGAGAACATAATGACACTTGAAGAATACAAGAATATACTAGTTTCATATCATAGAAATATAAAAGATTCAGCAAAAGAAAAATATAATGAAAGAATAAGCAAATTAGAAAAAGAATATACAAATGATTTATTAAATAAAATACTAAAAGATACAAATTTACTAATAGATGAAATACTTTCATTAAGTACAGATGAAATGGATGAGTACTCAGTTTCATTAGATGCAAAGCACATATTAGCATACATAGACTTAGGATCAGGATATGCAGATAAAGTATACAAAGATGAAAAAGGAAGATACTTGTCTCTTAGAATGCTAAACGAAAAATTCGGATATGAAAGAGTATACTTGCTAAAAGATGAAAGATACTACAAAAGTGAAAATGAAGAAGGATATAAGCCTTTCTATCAAATCAGATTTAGCAATATAAGTGTCGAAGTTGAAGAAACTCTAGGAAAAGCCAGAATACTATAACAAGATAGGTGATAACAATGAAATATAATGGAGAAGATAAAACAGTAGATAAAATAGAAGCTAACTACATAATTAGAAAAAACTGTGCAGATACATATATAAAAATATCATCTAAAGATGGACTATCAATTGCTCTAACTTTTAATGATAAAAACTATGATCCAAGAAACATAAATATAAATGAAACTATAGATCTAATTAAATGTATATACTGGGATGTAACATTACTAGATATAAAAAACTATTTTCTATTTGATATAACTAAAGAAAAAGCATTACTAACTAGAATAGATGAAAACTTATTTATGTTAGTAGTAGATATAAATAATCCTGATATTATTTATACTCCATCAAATAATAAAGATGAATTTAAAAGTCTATATATAGAAGAAACAATTTCTTTTAAATATAGTGATTAAAAAAAGCCCATACGAGCTTTTTTTAATTAATTATCTACTAGTAGATAATTATACATATATGATATAATAAACTCGAAAACAAAAGGTGATTTAAATGGGAAGTATACAAACAATATATAAACTAGAAAAATGGGTAAAAGAATCAGAAGGCAAAAGTAAAATAAATGAAGATGATATTATCTATAAAATGATAATAGGATATTATGATGATAGTATAATCTCAGGAAATATATGTGAATTTATATCAAAAGAAAACTATGAAAGACTAATGAAAAAAGAATATACATATAAGGTGTTTCCCTATAGTGTCCAAAAAATATTAATATTTGATAAACAAGGTAATGTAGTATCCTTAGTAAAAAATAAACCAGATGATGAATATTCTCCTTCTCAAAAGGAGTACATAAGAAGATTAAAAATGTGAGGCAATATGAATAAGAATGAATATGAAACAATAATAAAATTACTTGATGAAGAAAAAATAAATGAGCTAAGAAAATACTTAGATGAAAGAATAAATATAAAAGATGTAAATAAAGTAAGAAAAGCTATAATGAGTTTAATCAATAATCACTGTGAAATAGACTATCCTAGCTACCAAGCCCGTGTAGAACGCCATGAAGGCCCTAAAAAATATTACAGAGGAATCTACTCTGAAGTGGATAATGGTTTAGTAATGCTTCATAGACAAAGTAATGCATTTCAACTATATGATAGAAGCATTTTGACTCCAAACATAATTAAAATACTAGAAGGAACTCAGTTTTACAATAATAAAAAAACAATATTATCAATGTCTAAAAGTATAATAGATTTTTTTGGTAAATTAAGTACTGATGAATTAATCCCAATTCAAAATGCTGAAGGAAAAGAAAAAGTTACCACATTATTGACTGAAACAGATATTGAATTTTCAGTACCAAGTCAATACTACGAAATAGCTCATCAAATGCTTGGAGAAGATATTGAAGAGTATGCATTTGAGAAGGGATTATTTGTTGACTCACCCAAAGGAAGAGCGCTAATAATGAAAAACATTGAATAGGAGAATATAAAATGAAAGAAGGAAAAATAGATAGTAATAACTATCTATTTTTCTTTGATAAAACTAATTCTTCTTCAAGATAAAAGGATGATTAGACTAATTATTTATGATATAATTTTAACAATTAATGAAAAGGTGAAATATATGAAAAAGATATGTTTTTTTGTAAACAGCATGTTTAAAATCGGTGGAGAACAAAAAATAACATCTTTAATAGTAAATGAATTAATAAAAAATAATTACGATGTAACAATAATTATCAAATGTAGCGAAACCATAGATTACTCACTTTATAACTTATCTAAAAAAGTAAATCTAAAATTTTTAAATATGAAATATGACTTTAGATTAAACAATATCTCTTTATTTGAAAAACTAAGAATTATAAATAGAAAAACAGGAATATTTAAAAATAGAAAAAAACTAATTAGACATTTCTTTTGTAGTAATAAAATGTTAAGAAAGCTTAAAGAAATATTTCAAAATAATGAATTTGATGTAGTAGTAGGAGTAGCTGGAGACAGAAGCTTTATACTAAGTTATTTAAAAGACTATATAAAAGGAAAACTAATATTTTGGAATCATATGAACTTTGATGCTCACTTTAAAAATAAAGGTTCTAGATACTATAATGAAGAATCTTTTATACTTCCTCTTATAAAAAGATTTGATAATATTATTAATTTAAATGAGGATGATACAGAAAAATTTAAAAAACACTATAATGTTAATTCAGAGGTAATATATAATTGTAAATCATTTAATTCAAAGATAAAATCAAATCTAAACAATAATAAGTTTATAAGCTGCGGAAGACTAGTAAGCCAAAAAGGATTTGAGCACTTAATAGAAATAATGAAAATATTTGTATCAAAAAATAAGGATTATAAAGTTGATATATATGGAGAAGGCCCACTAAAAGAATCCTTATTAAATAAAATAGATAAATATAAATTAAATGACTACATAAAAATATTTCCAGAATGTAAAAATATAGAAAAAGTATTACCTAAATATGATGTATATTTAAATACATCAGTGCATGAAGGATTCGGATTAATAACGCTAGAAGCATTAGAATGTGGACTCCCAGTATTTGCATTTGATATACCCGCTAATAAATCATTAGTAATAGATAATAAAACAGGAAGACTAATCAAATGCTATGATGCCGAAGAATATGCAAATGAACTTCTAAAGATAGTAGATAATAAAAAACTACTTAATAGTTATCAAAGTAACATAGAACAGTCAATTAAGAAATATGACATTAATAATGTTATAAAAAAGTGGATTAATATAATAGAAAAGTAAATAGACATCATCTATTTATATGATATAATGAATATATAAAAAACTGATTATATGAGGTAAAATATGAAAAAAGATTTAATGAAAACAAATGTCTATGATGTAGAAGAAACATTAGTAATAGTAGGTAGCTGCCTTGAAAGAATGCAACCTGAAGCATATAAAGAACTAGAAAAAATGTCTAGTAATATATATGATGTATGCCTAGAAGAAACACATATTAATATGGTAATAACTAAACTAATAGGTATGATATCAAGAGTAAAAATAAAAAAAATAATATTTGCAACAGTAGATAAATCTCCTCACTGCATTCAACTTCACTACATAGAAAGTGAAATTAGAAAAGCAATGGATATAGACGATATTGAAATGATTCACTATGTAGCAGTAGATAATAAATTAATAGAAATATCAAAAGAAACAATAAAGAAATCTAAGTCACTAAGTGAATTACAAAATATGTAAAAAACTAAAGGAGACACTATGAAATATATTGATTTATTAAAATCACACCAAATGTATGGTACAACAAGTGAAGACATAAAAATTCATAGAGGTTATGAAGAAATACTAGAAAATGTTGTAATTGCGCCATGGTGGAACCATGATATGTTTGAGAGTGAAGGCTTCAAAGTAACTCAAGTGTCTGAAAAAGTATATAATTTTTATAGAGATGATTTATCTTTTTCATTTGTAGAGTTAAAACGTATAGGTGCTCCTGGTATAATGGACTTTATACTATCACTAGGAGTAACTAAATGTAAGAATTTAGTCTTTTTAGGATCAGCAGGATCACTTGATGAAAACATAAAAATAGGTGATATAGTTGTACCTGAGTATTCAATATGTGGTGACGGAGCTTCAAGATATTTAAACGAAAACCTAGAAGATGAACTATTTAAAAAAGAATATCCTTCTAAAGAATTTACAGATAAGTTAATCAATATTTTGAAAGAAGAAGATATAAAGTATCATAATGTTCCAAACTTTAGCACTGATACAGTATTTGCTCAGTTCTATCATATGGATAAAATACTAAAAGAAGGAGCAAAAACCATTGAAATGGAAACAGCTTTACTATTTAAATCTAATGAATTATTAAATATAAATGTAACTGCAATGTTTTGTATATCAGACAATACTATAGTAAATAAATCCCTTTATAGTGGAAGAACAGAAGAAGAAAACGAATATAGACATAAAGTAAGAAATGAAGTAATACCAAATATAATAATCAAATTATTTAGCAAATAAAATACTTGAGGTGATAAAATGATAAAACTATTTGATAGTAATATGAATGAAATAAGTGTAAAAAGAGAAATGTATCAATGGGACATATTCCCACTAGATAACTTTTCATCATTTGGACTTGTTATGGATGGAATATATTTTCAAACAAGTGAACATGCATTTCAATACTTAAAGTTTGTTGATACCAATAAAGAGATAGCTTCTAAAATAAAGGAATCATTTTCACCAAACGAAGCAAGAATTATAGCACATGAAAATAAAGCATATAGATTAATTAATTGGCAAGAAGTAAAATATCAAAATATGGAAAAAGTATTAAGACTAAAACTAGAACAAAATCCCATAGTTAAGGAATGCTTATTAAAAACAAAAGACTATATAATTGCAGAAAACTGCATCGATGAAGACACAGACTGGGGACTTGATAATAATAACGAGGGAAATAATAATCTAGGAAAAATATGGATGAAAATCAGAAATGATATCAAAGAAAAATAGTAAATATAAAGGTGATTACTATTTATTAACGGATTCTGCAATGGATGATGATGACATCGATGAAGATGAACACTGGTATGATGTTTTATGCGATGCATATAAGGAAAAGAAAAGAGAATCAAGAGGTTTAAGAAAATAATAATAAATAAAGGCAAAACCCTATAGGCTTTGTCTTTTTTATGATATAATTTTATTAGTTAATATATAATCAATAAATATAACTACTTAAAATAGGAGAAATAATGAGAAAAATAATAATAGCAGGCAGTGCTTTCTTTTATAAAGAAGCACAGGAAATAAAAAAAGAATTAGAAGATAAAAACTATATAGTTGTTGATTATCCTAAAAAGATAAATGATGATATAGAACTTGAATATAAAGAAGCTTATGAAACATTTTATGATAATCTAAGTAAAACAGATGATTTATTACTACTTAATCTTGATAAAAAAGGAATAGAAGGTTATATAGGATATGAATCATTTGCAGAACTTAGTTACTTAGTTGTGAAAAAATTACAGGTAAATAAAGATCATAAGATTTATATTTATAAAATGCCAAGTAAAGAAGTAGGCTGCTATGATGAAATAAAACATTTCCTAGAACTTGGTTACATTGAAATATATAAATAAAATGAGTTGATCCAAATGAATGAAAATAAAACTAATATAAACTGGTTGATAACAATTTAGCTAAGACCATATAAGAAAGGTGAAAAATATGCAATATGAAAATATAATTATTAGAAAAGCCGAAACTAATGATATTGCTGAAATAGCAAATATTAAAGTTAACGGATGGAAAACAGCTTATAATGGTATGATAGATAGTGAGATTTTAGATACCATGGACATTAATAAAGAAATTGATAGTTATACAAATCATTATTCTTTAGATAATGTATTTGTTGCAGAATCTAACAATGAAATATTGGGTTTTTGTAGGGTGTATGATTATGATGATTCCCCTTATGAAGATAAAGAAATAGATTGCGAAATTAGAGAGATATATGTAAGACCTGATATAAAAAGAATGGGAATAGGCAGTAAAATATTTAATTATGTTTTAAAATATTTTAAGCAAAAAGGAAAAATGAAATTATACCTTGGCGTCTTTGAAGATAATTATAAGTCAAGAAGTTTTTATGAAAAAATGGGTGGAGTATTGGGCAAGAAAGATAGCTTAATGATAAAAGGAAAATCTTATTCAACAGTTTCATACACATATAATTTAAAATAAAGGAAAAACAAGTATATGCTTGTTGCATAATTAAATATGAATATATAAAATAATGATAAATACAATTAAAAATGATATAGTATTTAATACCTGGTATTGACGGTTAAGCTTTTAATTAAGAGAAGGTGAAATAAATGGATTACACTATAAAAGAAATTGAAAAAAAGGATTTATACGATTATATGTATGTAAATACTTATGCATGGGATGAAACATATAGAGGAATCATGGCTGATGAGTTTCTTGATAAAATTAAAAATGAATTAAAGCAAAATGTTGAAAGATTAGAAAATAAGTTTGATAGAACAAAAATTGATGAGCCTGACTATAAAAGATATTTATTGTATGTTAATGAAGAACCAGTAGGTATTGTTGCAATATGTAATTCGAGAGAAGAAAAATACCCTAAATCTGGTGAGTTGTGTTCTTTATATTTGCTAAATAAACAAAAGAAAAAAGGTTATGGACGAATACTGTTTGAAAAAGCTAAGCAAGAATTAAAAAATATGGGTTTTAATGATATGATTATTTATTGTTTAAAAGATAATCCAACCACAAAGTTTTATGAACACATGGGTGGAAAATTGGTTTTTAAAAAAGAAAGAACTATTGGTGGTAAAGATTTAATAGAAAACGTTTACTACTATCATATATAAAAATATAAAGGAGTTGATCCAAATGAATGAATTTTTTGATGTATTAAATAAAAATGGTGAATTTACTAACGAAATTGAAAGCAGAGAAGAATGTCATAAAAAAGGTTTATGGCATAAGGCTGTTGTAGTTTTTATAATTAGTAATGATAATCAAAAAGTTTTACTGCAGCAAAGAAGTGCTAGCAAAAAACTTTGGCCAAACTTATGGGATATTACTGCAGGTGGACATGTTTTAACTGGAGAATTTGGTTATCAAACTGTAATTAGAGAAACAAAAGAAGAAATAGGTATTGATATAGATAGAAAAGATTTAGAGTTTATCGGAGGCACTGTTTCCGAAAACATATCTGGTGATATAATAAATAGACACTTCAATGAATACTATATTGTACATAAAGATATTGATATTAAAGATATTATTCTACAAAAAGAAGAAGTGCAAGATATAAAATGGTTTGATAAAGAAGAAGTAATTAAGAAAATAAATAATAATTATGAAACATTGACAGATAAAGTTGGATGTTGGAATTACTTATTAAAATATTTTGAAATAAAAAAATAAAAGTAGTTAATCCAAATTAATGAAAAAACTAATATAAACTGGTTGATAACAATTTAGTCAAGACCAAGTTAAAAATGAGGTGGTATTTGTGACATTAAAAGAACAGCTAGAAAAATATAATCCTTATGATGAACAAGAAGAAAGAGATAAAGAACAGATGTTAAAATTCATAAATGATTATGATGATGTTTTGATTAGAAATAATATATTTGGTCATTTTTCGGCATCTGCATTTGTTGTTAATAAAGAAAGAACAAAGATGGTTGTTGTTTATCACATTATTAATGATGGTTGGATATATCCAGGAGGTCATGCTGATGGCGAAGAAGATTTGTTGTCAGTTGCTGTTCGTGAAGTTGAAGAAGAGACTGGATTAAAAGTTAAAGTATTAGATAATAATATATATTCTATTCAATCAGCACCTGTAAAAGGACACATTAAACGTGGTAAGTATGTTTCAGCACATTTACATTTGGATGTTTTATATATCATGGAAGCTGATGATACTATTCCACTAGTATATCGAGAAGATGAATCAAAAGGAGTTAAATGGATTCCTTTTGAAGAAGCAGATAATGAAACAATGTGTGATTTTATTAGACCAATACATAAAAAACTTATTAAGAAATTAAAAGATAGATAGAAATTGATCCAAATGAATAAAAATAAAACTAATATAAATGGTTGATATTGACGATTAAACTTTTATAAAAAGAGGTGATATAGATGTCATATAAGCTTAGTGATAAAAAATTAGAACTATATAATGATAGACAAAAAGCGATAGATATTAAATCTTTTCCAAAAGATTTAACTATTATATCTAATACTTGCATTGGTGGGAGATTATATCATGATTATCATCAAAAGTTTTTATCACCAACAATTGACTTTTATATGGAACCAGATAGTTTTGTTAAATTTTGCTGTAATTTAGAATACTATTTAAATTGCGAAATTAAGCCATTACCAGATTATAAAATAGATTATTTAAGTAATTTCTTATTTTGTGATATTGGAGGTTTAATTGCAGCATTTGGTCATACTAATGATTCATATGATAAAATAATTAGTAAGTGGAATGAAAGAAAGCAAAGAGTTAATTATGATAATATAGTAGTCATTGCTACTGATAGAAATGTACTTAAAGAACCATTTACTAAATGTAGTGAAGAAACGATAAAAGAGTTTGGTAAAATACCATATAAAAAAGTATTATTTAGCGTAGTAGATTATAAATATGATTATGTTTCATATTTACCAAGTTTTAAAGATGAAGCTGGTTGTCCTGAAGCAACTAGACCATCAATAACAAAAAAAGGAAAATATATAATAGAAGAAGATGGATTTGATTTAGACAAATTCATATGTAATAAATAAAAGGAGTTGATCCAAATGAAAATACTAATTACATACCAAAGCAAGACAGGTTTTACTAAAAAGTATGCTGAATGGATTAGTAGTGAATTAAATGCAGAGTTAAAAGAAATAAAAGATATAAATGATTGC
>JAEEZR010000009.1 GCA_016292035.1 Caryophanales bacterium | reverse complement strand
TTCGAACTAATCTACCACTATTTATCCCATCTTCTAGATATTTTACTAAGTCTGGATTAATTCTATCATACGCATATACAGATTTTATTCTATTTATTTTCACTAATCTACCTTTGACAGAAGTTACAGCATTTAATTCAATAGGTACTACCACCAAGTTCCCCATTATATCTTTTACGTTAGTTCATCTGTTTTTAATATTTTTTATTTTTCTACATATAATAGCAATAGGCAGTTTAATGCATTGAATTATTTGAATCTTTGTGGTATACTACTTTCATAAGAACTTGCTGCGGTGCTAATGCCCGTACCTTGTTCTTTTTTTTCGTATATTTTTTCATATTTCTTATTAAGAATGACGTAATTAATGTATTCCATTAGAGATGGATGATTTTTATCATACGCATAAATACTCTTAATTCTGTTAATGGCTATTGTTCTGCTATCAATATTTGTTTTAGTATTTACTTCTATTGGAATAACAATAATATTACCTTTACTATCTGTGTTAGAGGTAATTATTAGATATTCTTTTTCGTTCTGACTTTTTAATATCATTCTTGGGCTATTGATTTCTTTAATGACTTTTATGAAAAGTTTCTTCCCTAGTTCATGATAGTGATCATTATAGTGTATTTTTAATTTAATCTTAGATGCCTGGTTTTCTGACAATATATTTTTTCTTACATGTGAAGGGTTTTCATACATTGGTAGGTTATCTATTCCTAAATCTGTTAACACTTTTGGAGTGTTTTTCTTTAAAAGAACTGGATTTCTTTCATTAATATTGTTTAAAACTAAGTCTATTCTTTCTTCTAAAGAATGGACTTTTTTTGTTTGTTCCCTAGTCATAAATATTCACCTATATTTAATGTACCATAAGCATTTTTGTGTGTCAATCATTTGTTTGCTTTTTTGATAAAAAAACAAAGTGTTTTATAACACTTTACTTAGTTTTTTATCTTCTTCAAAATTAAAGTCCATATATACATATCTATCAAATGTAGAGCTTAGACAGTTATTAATACACTCTTTTGCTTTGGTAGATACACTGCTTATTCTAGTAGGTTTATTATCTATAAGTACTAGAGGGTCTATATATCTTTTTTTAGCTTTTATGTTTACTGAGTATTTGTCTAGTACTGGTTCATCACTTATTAATACATCGTCTGCTTCTGTCCATTTTTTAAAGCATTCAGATATATTTTGACTATCGCATTCTTTTATTTTATTTATTACTTCTTCTTCAGATAGTTCATACAAATCATTTATTGATATTAGTCCTAGAGTGGACATTCTTTTCATTATGTCTGCTAAAAATTGCATAGAGAACCTTCCTTTGTCATCTACATATACTAGTGATAACTGACTCATTACATCTGTGAATTTTTCTGCTAGCTCTTTACTTTTAAAACACATTTCTGGAGTATTATCTTCTTTAGTGACAATCACTATATTGTCATATATCTCTTTAACTTCATCTAGAGTCCATAGTTCTTCAACTTGGCCTAGACCATTTATTAGTGTGTACTCTAGTCTATCTGCTGATAGCATTGGAGTATCATTATCAGCTATAGGATACATATGATAATCTGCTACTTCATCAATAGTTATTCCATCTCTTTGTAAAAGAGCCATTATTTCTTTAGACTCAGTTATTAAAGCTCTTGTTAAATCTTCAGTTGATTCTTGTTTTTCACTATCCCCATTCATAAAATCTATGCAGTGTTTAAAAGAAGGAGTTGCAATATCATGAAATAAAGCGGCTAGAGTCTGCTTTTTATCATGAGTAAAGTTCCATACTATTAAAGCTACTGCTATACTGTGATCTAGTGAAGAATACCAAAAGCCCATCCTATTCATTTTTGAATAGCATCTTCCACATGATACACTTATTCCTTTTTGCTTTTGCATTCTTAAAGTGTTTATGTATTCATCTAGAAACTCTGGGTATTCTTTTGATAATATTTTATAGTATTCTTTTATAAATGGGTATTTATTCATTTTATTCTCCTTGTTATTCTCCTTGTTTTTCTTTTGCGGCTCTTAATTGTCCACATGCTCCTTTTATGTTTTTCCCCATTTCTCTTCTTTTTTGTGTGTTTATACCGTTTTTAGTTAGTGTATCAAAAAATGCTTCTATTCTTTCTTTAGAACTTCTTTTGAAGTCTGTACTATTAGAATTATACGGTATTAAGTTTACATATACTAGTTTACCTTTTAATAGATTAGCTAATTTTATAGCGTCTTCTTTTGAATCGTTTATTTTGTCTAGTAATATGTATTCTATTGTTACTCTTCTATTTGTTTTTTTAGTGTAGTAGTCAATTGCTTTTAATACTTCACTAATAGGATAAGCCTTGTTGATTGGCATTAGTTTATTTCTAGTTTCATCATCTGCTGCATGAAGGCTTATTGCTAGATTAACTTGTGTATTTAAATCAGCAAATTCTTTTATTTTAGGAACCAGACCACATGTACTTACTGTTACTCTTCTACTTCCTAAATCTATTCCTTTATTGCATGTAATAATGTTTAAGAAATCTTTTATATTATTAAAGTTATCAAATGGTTCTCCTATTCCCATTATTACTACATTATCTATTCTAATATTTTCATATTGTTCAATAGTTAAAACTTCATTAATCATTTCACCTGTTGTTAAATCTCTTTGTTTTTTTAGTCTTCCACTTTCGCAGAATGCACAGTTCATATTGCATCCTACTTGACTACTTATGCAAAGTGAGTTTCCGTAAGACTGTTTCATAAGTACTACTTCTACAAATGAATCATTTAGATTGAGTAGATATTTATCTGCAGTGTCGCTTGTTAGTTTTTCTTCTACTTTTAAGTATTCAAGTGAATAGTTTTCAGTTAAATACTTTTTTAATTCTTTAGATATATTTGTTATATCTAAGAAACTAGTATGCTTTTGTTTATATATTCCTTCAAATACTTGAGTAGCATTAAATTTTTTAAAGCCATTATTAACTAGTTCTTCTTCTAGTTTTTCTAATGTTAAATCAAATATACTTCTCATTCTAATACTGCCTTTATTCTTCTTACGCCTGCACTTGATGCTTCTTCTTTTACTATTTTAAAGTGACCTAATTCGCTTGTATTTTTTACGTGTGGGCCACCACATAATTCTTTAGATACATCACCAATTGAATATACTGTTACTATATCTGGATATTTTTCTATGAACATGCATTCTGCTCCTGAAGCAATAGCATCTTCTTTTTTCATTTCATCACATCTTACATCTAGTCCTTCACTTATCCAGTTATTTACTATGTCTTCTGCTTTTTTAATTTCTTCTTCTGATAATTTATGATCACAAGAAAAGTCAAATCTCATTCTTTCTTCAGTAATGTTACTTCCTTTTTGGTGTACATTATTATCTATTACTAGTTTTAGGGCTGCGTTTAATAGATGTGTTGCTGTGTGGTACTTAGTTTCTATTTCACTATGAGAAGATAGTCCACCTTTAAATTTACCAGCTGAAGCTGTTCTAGATAGTTCTTGGTGTTCTTTAAATTTTTGTTTATATCCTTCTGTGTCTACACTTAGTCCTTTTTCTTTAGCAAGCTCTTCAGTTAGTTCTAGTGGGAAACCATATGTATCAAATAAATGAAATGCTGTTTCTCCATCAATGTTTTTATTAGATACTTTTTCAAATTCTCTTAAACCTTTTTCTAGTGTTCTATTAAATTTAATTTTTTCGTTTTTAAGTCCTTCAAGTACTACATTTCTATTATCTTTTATTTCAGAATAATAGTTTTCATAGTTATCCATTATTTTTGAAGCTATTATCTCTTCCCAATTACTATTTATATCAATTTCTAAGTTTTTAGCATGCCTAATAGCTCTTCTTATTAGTCTTCTTAAGATATATCCTTGATCTGTGTTAGATGGTTTAATGCCTGCTGGATCTGCAAGAATAAATACTGCAGTTCTTAAGTGGTCTGCTATTATTCTCATAGATTTTTCATTACCTTCATAAGGCTTTTTAGATATTTCTTCAATTAAGTTTATTACTGGCATCCATATACTTGAAGTGTAATTATCTGTTTTTCCTTCTAGTATAGCAACAGTTCTTTCTACACCCATTCCTGTATCTACATTCTTTTTAGGTAGTTCTCTAATAGAGCCATCTTCCATTTTTTCATAGCCCATAAAAACATCATTCCATATTTCTACCCATCTATTATCTTCTGGGTCAAATACAGTTGGAATACTATCATTGCTTCTAAAGTAGAACATTTCACTGTCTGGTCCACAAGGTCCAGTTTCTCCTGCTATCCAGAAGTTATCTAGACTAGTCTTTGCTATTCTTTCTTTTGGAATACCTAAGCTTATCCATTTATTATATGCTTCTTCATCAAATGGAAGTATATCGTTTCCAGCAAATACTGTTACAGCTAGTCTTTCTACTGGAATATTTAGTACTTTTGTTAAGAATTCAAAGCTCATTTCTATAGCTTCATTTTTAAAATAGTCTCCTAGTGACCAGTTACCTAGCATTTCAAAGAAAGTATGGTGATATGTATCTCCTATATTATCTAGATCATTAGTTCTTATACATTTTTGGTAGTCAGTTAGTCTAGTTCCATATGGATGAGGTTGCCCCATCAAATATGGTATTAGAGGTTGCATACCAGCTGTGTTAAATAGTACACTTGGATCGTTTTCTGGTACTACTGGAGCTGAAGGTATTTGTTTGTGTCCTTTACTTACAAAATAATTAATATATAAATCTTTTAAATTCATTTTACATCTCTTCCTTTACTATTTTATTTACTTTTTCTTTTAAAGCATCTATAGTGCTGTCATTTATTAGTGTATAGTCATAATCATTATATCCTTCCAGCCCAGTTTCTGTAATATGCTCTTTTTCTTCATCAGTTAGATTATTGTCAAATGAAGGTCTGTCTACAAATATAGATTTAACATATTTAAAGTTTTCTTTAATAGTTGTTATTTCTTCTTTTAAACGAGCATCAGATATAAGTATAGTATCAAAGAAATAACTATATACTTTAATATCGTCTATTATTCTTTTTATAAAGAAATAATAGTCTATTTTATTTCTTATGATATCTGTTCCAATAGTTTGAAGGAGCTCTCTTGGTTTAGTTTCTTCAGAACCATCCCAAGAAGTTATTTCCTTTGCATACATTTTAATATAACTAGAGAATTGAAGTTTTATTACCTTTCTTCCTTCTTTTTCTAGTAATTCTTTCATATAGTCTGCACTTGTATCTTTTCCACTTCTTGCTACTCCTGCAAATATATATACTTTTGCTTCATCATTTCTTATGTTCATGTTTCCTCCTTTAAAAGAAAAAAGGATGGTATTTAAGGAGTGCTTATGCACGGTACCATCCTTTGTTTTGCTTAATTATATAACGGTTTTACCCGGGAGGTATTAGCTCCACTCAAAGAATAGCTTCAAGTATTTATCTTGTTCTTTTTCCACCACTTAAGAACTCTCTATTTAGATTTCGATACTTTACTAATTTCTTTTTTAACGCTTTTATCTTTGGCAAATCCAAAGAAGTCAAATTTTTCATCAAAGAATAAATATATTATCTTTAATACTGCAACTATAGGTGTTGCAACAACCATACCAATTATACCAAAGAAGTGCTCGAATATCAATAAAGATATAATTATTGTTACTGGATGAAGATCCATCTTCTTTCCTATTACTATTGGGTTTAATATGTTTCCATCTATTGTTTGGGTAACTATTATAAATACAGCTACTAGAATACCAATTAATGGGCTTTGACTAAATCCAACAGCTATTGCTGGTACTGCACCGATGTATGGACCAATATAAGGAATTATATTTGTTACTGCGCAGAATAAGGCAAATAATATTGGAGCATTTAATCCTATTAATAGGAATCCTATATAACTTACTACGAATAATAATAGTGATAGTAATATTGTTCCGTTTACAAATTTATAAAGTACCTCACTAATTGAGCTTATTAATCTAGATGCATCATCTTTAAATCTATTTGGTACTATATTCATCATTAACTTATTAACGTTGTTAAAGTTAAATGATAAGTAGAAACCGATGATATATCCTACTAAGAATCTACCTACACCACTAATGGTATCAGATACTATTTTAATTATCTTATTTGGAAGATTATTTCCTAAACCTGATCCTAATTCATTAATATATTCTAGGAATTTAGCTTTAGCATCATCCATATTAATTGATGTAGTTCTAGATAATTTATTAAAGAAATTATTAATCCAATTTGTTATTTTTGTAATATAGCCTGGTATTTGTTTAGCAAATTCGTTCATTTGTGTTATTAAATTAGGTATTACTAATAAACAGAATAAGTATATTAATACCGCTACTAAAAGATATACTATAGCAACTGCAATTGCTCTTTTCATTCCTCTACTAGTTAATCTATTAACTATAGGGTTTAATAGCCAAGCTAGTATAAATCCTATAAAGAATGGACTCATAACTTTTATTATAGTTACTAGTATTGGAAGTACATTCATATATCCTATTAAGAATACGCCTACAGCAACTAGTGCTATTATTAAGAATATATAAAATATCTTAAGTATTTTACTTCCAGTAGAGATTACTTCATTTAGTTCTTCTACGTTAACTTCCTTCTTTTTCATACGTATCACCTAAGCTAATTGTATCAAATTTTTATTAAAAAATACATAAAAATACATTATTTTACATTATAAAAGAGCTATTTTTAGCTCTTTACATGTTATTCATAGTTTTAGCAATTCCTTTTTTTCCTTTTTTAAGCATTCCTTTTATATCTTTATAGTATGTAGCTCCTAGAAATCCTGCAGCTACACCGGAAGCCATCCACAGCATATTTTTAACAGCTCTCATGTTTTCACCTCAATAGTATTATTTACTATTTTATTGTTTTTATACTATAAATTCTCTTAAAGCTGTTATTCTTTCCATGCCATATTCATGCATTACTGAATAATTAAAGCTATCTAAGCTGCCAATTATTACCAAACTCTTTTTAGCCCTTGTTACTGCTGTATATATTAATTTATTATAGAGCATTCTTTTCATATTTGAAGGAATTAATATCAATACATTATCGTATTCACTTCCTTGAGACTTATGTACACTTACTGCGTATGCTAAAGTAAATTCATCAAATTTACCTTTTTTATATGTTACTACATTCCCCTGGTAATCTACCATTATTGTAGTATCTTTTCCATTTATTATTCTTACAATAATACCTGTATCACCATTATAAATATTATTATCAACATCATTCACTAATTGAAGAACTTTATCTCCTTCTCTATATGTTACATCTCTTATAACCACTTCATTTTTATTATCGCTTTCAGGATTAAAAATAGATTGCATTAGATTATTAATATTATCTATTCCATTTTCTCCTTTATACATTGGAATTAATACTTGATAATCCATTAGGCTTATACCTTTTTCTTTTATTTTAGAACATAATACTCTTATATATTCTTTCATGTTTATATCGCTTGATTCAATAAATGAAAAATCAGTGTATTCTTTAGGTATTTCTTTTAATTCTTTTCTTTCTTTTATATCTTTAGATAATGGAATTATATAAGAATCTGTTTTAGTTCTATATATTTCTTTTAGATATATTTTGTTTATTTTTTTAGAAGATAATAAGTCTTCTAGTATATTTCCTGGTGAGATACTTGGAAGTTGATTTGAGTCTCCTACTAGAATAAGTTTTACATTAGAAGGAAGAGCATCTAATAAACTATTTAGAAGGAATATATCAACCATAGATGATTCATCTACTATTACTAGTTTAGTATTTACTGGATTAAATCTATTAACAGTAAATTCTTTTGTTTCTTTATTCCATTTTAAGAATTTATGTATAGTTGAAGCTTTTCTTTTAACACTTTCATTCATTCTTTTAGCAGCTCTTCCAGTAGGGGCTAGAAGAGTTATATCTTTTTCTTCTATATCAAAGTTAAGTTCAATATAAATATCTACTACTGCTTTTATAATAGTTGTTTTTCCAGTTCCAGGACCTCCAGTTATAATAAATAAATTATTAATTAATGCGCCTTTTATAGCTTCTTTTTGTTCTATATTAAATTTTATTTTATTTTTAATTTCATATTTTTCTATTTCTTTATCTATTTTTTCTTCTTTTATATCATCTTTTATTTTAGATAAATTATTTAATGTATAAGCAATGCTCTCTTCTGTTTCGTAGAAATAGTTAGTTGTTATATATTCTTTATGGCTTATTATTTCATTTGTTTCTATTAAGTTATCTAGGCTTTTTAAGAATACTTTAGAGTCTAAATTAGCACTGAAGAATTTATTTAATTCCAAATATAAACTTTCTTTAGTTACTAGTGTATCTCCTCTTTGATAGCATATGTTTTGAATGCAATATTTTATTAGTGCATTTATTCTTATTTCATCATACTCATCATGTATTTTTAAGAATACTTTATCAAGTTTTAAGAAGCTAATATCGTCTACTAGTAAATATATATTGTTTTCTAATATTTCAAAGCATCTGCTTTTATATTTGTTTACTATTTTTAGACATTCTTCAGTTGTAAATCCAAGTTTATTAAATTCTACTATTATTTCTTCATCTTTATCGTATTCAAGTATTTTTCTTGTTAGTTCTCTTGCTTTTTTCTCATTCATTCCTTTTATTTTAGATAAAAGTGGATTAGCATTTTTTATCTCATTTATAGTTTCTTCTTTGAATGTATTTACTATTTCTTTAGCTGTTTTGGGGCCTATCCCTTTGAATATACCACTAGATAAATACATAACTATTCCATCTACTTCAGATGGAATAACACTTTCATATGAAGTGCAGCTAAATTGCACTCCATATCTAGGATGGGTTACTACACTTCCTTCAAAAAGGTATGTAAGTTCAGTGTTAAGTGGCATGAAGTTACCTGTAAAGGTAATAGTTTTATTAAGGTATTCTTCTACGTCTGGTCCTGATGCTTCTTTCACCTTAAAAAGACCGACTTTATAGCCAGTAGATGATTCATAAAGAAGTTTTGTTACATTACCTTTTATCTTGCTCATAATTAAAGTTTATCACTTTAAATAAAAAAAGGAAACCATTAGTTTCCTTTTAATTACAATAGGCTTTTCCACTACCATATACTCCACAGTTGTTATCACCCATTTGGCAATATGATTGGTTGGTAGGTTTTGCTATACATCTTGGTGCAGCTGAAGCATTACTACCCATACGACAAACTGCATATGTTGGGTCTTTACCACATGAAGATGTAGATTGCCCATAAGAAGATTCCATATCTGCTTTTAATTTGACCATTGTTGATGAACCATCAGAGTCTCCACTAACCCAGTAGCCTTGTTTAAAACAATATATTTTATTGTTAAAAAACATACATGCTTCATGTCCTGATGCTTCATTACTTGCATTTATTTTTGTTCTTATAAATAATCCGGCATTGTCAAAGCCAAAACTAGTATATGAATCATATGTAGTATCAGGCTTTTGATTAGATGCGTATTGAACATTTTTTCCACCTTCGTTTAATCCCCAGTATACATATCTTTCTCCAGAAGGAAGAGATACGCTTGAGCCACCAGAACATGTACAAGTAGTTCCTGTACATGAAAGTGTACTATTTTCTATAAAATCTTCTGTGTTTATATTTGATATGTCTCCACCTTTTACGTAGCAGTAATTTGAGTTTTGAAGAGCTACTCCTACTACTTTATTATATCCATCAAATACTACCATGTATTTTATGTCACTTTCAGTAATGCTTAATTTATTACATGAGTCATCTACTCCATCACAATATACATAAGTATTAGCATTTTCCATAAAATCGCTTTGTTTCTTTTCCTGCGCAGCTCTTACTATGCTACCTATTTGAACTTTAAAAGCATCTTTTCTTCCTTCAGTAAACATGCTCAATATATTTGGCATTATAAGTAGCATTAATATTGCTAGTATTGCTATTACTGCCAAAAGTTCTACTAATGTAAATCCTCTCTTATCTTTCATAAATACTCCTATTATTTCCTTTCTAATAGCAAGATGTATTCCCGTTAGCTTCAACTGTGCATCCATTACTACCTATACGGCAATATACTGATCCCGTTTTAAATGAAGCACATCTTGCATTACTTGTCATATAGCATGTTGCGTATGATGAAGCAGAGGTACAGTTGTTAGTTGTTTTTCCTAGTGCTTCTTCCATAGCTGCTTTTAGTTTTTCTAATGTTTTGGTTTCATTAGTATCCCAATATCCTTTTGCAAGACAAAATGTTTTATTATTATAATACATACATGCTTCATGGCCTGTTACTTCATCAGTACTATTAATACTTGTTTTAACAAATATGCCTGGTTGAGATAAACCTAATGATGTATATGAATTTTTAGTATTAGATGGTTTAGAGTTTGCTTCGTAGTTAGTAGATGCACCACCTTCATTTACCGTCCAGTAAACACTTCTTGTTGCTCCTTTACATTCACAGTTTGTATCACTGCATACAAGATTTGAGTTTTCTATAAAATCGTCAGGATTAATATTTGTTACATCGCTCATATTTATATAGCAGTAGTTACTGTCTTCTAGGGCTACTCCCACTACTTTATTGTTTTCAAACATTACTACATATTTAGCACCAGTTTCTGTTACGTCTAGTTTTAAATTTCCTTGGCAGGCAGCATTAATACCAGAACAATATATATTTGTTTCTGAGCTATTAAAAGCATCAACTTGTTTTTGTTTTTCTGCAGCTTTAATTATGCTTTCAACTTGTACTTTGAAGGAATCCTTTTTTCCTTGATTAAACATATTTAATATATTTGGCATTATAAGTAACATAAGTATTGCTAGTATTGCTATTACTGCTAAAAGTTCTACTAATGTAAATCCTTTTTTACTTTTCATTTGTATTCCTACTTTCTATTCAGTTAAATTTTATCATTTTTATGAATATTTATCAATATCACATGTAAACCAAAAAAAGAAAACAAATTGTTTTCTTTAATAGCAATGATATTCTTTTGTTAAAGATGTTTCACATACATTGTTTTTGCCAGCACAAAATTGTATACCACCTTGATATAGTGTGCAGTAAGATGTTCCAAATTCACATGTAGCAGTTTCTTCTTCGTCATCGAAATAGCAACTGGTGGCAGTTACGCCTAGCTCACTTTCCATCTTAGTTTTCAAATTGTTCATTGTTATAGCTTCATTTGTATACCAATAACCTTGAGGTATGCAAGAAGACTTGTTATTATAATATAAACACATTTCTTGTCCTATAACAGTTCCACCATTTATTACTGTTCTTACATATACATCACCTTGAGTTAAATTAAGCTTAGATAATGCGCTTACTGCAGTAGGAATTTTTTCATTATATTTTACCATTACTTTATTATGTTCTTTTGTCCAATATAAGTATTCATTAGGTAATGTTGGATTACACTTACATTCACCTTGAGTGCATGATAGTTCACCTTTTTTTAAATAATATCTTTCATCATAGCAGTAATCGTTATTTTGAACAGCTATTTGACTTACTTTACCACTTGCGTCAAGTTTTACTGAATATATAAGTTCTTTATCTGCTTTATCTAGTCGCATATCTTCAGTACATCTTTCTTCTCCATAACAGTATTCAGTTACTTTTTTTCCATTCATAGAATCTACTTGGTATTGTTTTTCGGCAACATTTTTAATTGCATCAACTTGTACTTTGAAGGAATCTTCTTTTCCTTTATTAAACATATTTAATATATTTGGCATTATAAGTAGCATAAGTATTGCTAGTATTGCTATTACTGCCAAAAGTTCTACTAATGTAAATCCTTTTTTATTTTTCATACATATCTCCCTATTTTCAAACTAATTATATCAGTCCTGTTTATTATTATCAAGTTTTTAGATTATACAATAAAAAAGAGCTTTTATAGCTCTATATGTTTTTACAGTATGCTTTTCCAGAAGCATTCACATAGCAAGCTTCATTATCTACACGGCAATATACGTTGCCTGATGGGCCTGCAACACATCTTGTATTATTAAACATACAATCAGCGTATGTACTAGCTCCATTACAGCTTGTTGCTGCTACTCCAAAAGCATTTTCCATATCTATCCTTAGTTTATCTCTTGTTTGTGTTCCGTCAGTATCTCCGCTAATAAAGTAATTAGGCTTTATGCAGAATACTTTTCCATTACTATGTTCTAGACATGTTTCATGCTCAACTACTTCTTCAGCATCATTAATCCTTGTTTTTATAAATTCAACAGGTTTTGCCTTTCTTAAACCTGATATACTATTATATGTAGTTGATGGTTTAGCGTTTGATGCATATTGAACGTTGTCTCCACCTTCTGTAATTGACCAGTATACATATCTGGCTCCTGTACACTCACAATTATTACCTGTGCAGCTTAATTCTCCATTTGCTACAAAGTCGTTAGTGTTAACACTAATTGGAAGCCCTTGAGTTAATCTTGTAGTAACGTAGCAGTAATTTGTATCTTGTACTGCCACTGATAAAGCTTCTCCGCTTGCATTAAGCTTTACTAAATACTTTACTCCACTATCAGTTACATCTAACTTTATAGAACTTGTGCAAGAATCTATTTTATCACAGTAAATATTGTTATTACTGCCTCCACCTATTACATTTACTTGGTTTTGTCTTTCAGCTGCTTTTATAATGCTTTCTACTTGCACTTTGAATGTATCTTTCTTTCCTTCATTAAACATATTTAATACGTTTGGCATTATAAGTAACATTAGTATTGCTAGTATTGCTATTACAGCTAATAATTCTACTAATGTAAAACCTTTCTTATTCATTTCTACACCTTCTACCTTATAGTGTTATTATATAATACTTTTACGTTTTAATCAAATTACTTGATAAGTTTCTTTACATTATTTATAGCTGTTTTTTCAAGACGAGAGACTTGTGCTTGACTTATATTTAAGTCTATAGCTATTTCTGTTTGAGTTTTTCCTATTATAAATCTATTAATAAGTATATTTCTTTCTCTTTCTTTTATTTTGTTTAGAGCTTTTCTAAGTGAAAGTAAACTATCTAAGTCTTTATTCTCTTTTTTATCTTCTATTTGATCCATTAAATATATAGTATCACTTCCATCATTATATATTGGCTCATATAAACTTTGAGGGGGCATTAAACTCATTAAACTTTCATATAGTTCATATTCACTTATTTTTAAATCTCTAGTTATTTCAGTAGTTGTTGGTTCTTTTCCAAACTTATTTAAATAGTCTTCTTTATAGTTTAATACTTTATATGATAAGTCTTTTATGCTTCTGCTTATTCTTACACTTTTATCATCTCTTATATATCTTTTAATTTCTCCATCTATCATAAACACTGCATAAGTAGAGAATTTTACATTCAAAGATAAATCAAAGTTATCTATTGCTTTTATAAGACCTACTACACCTATTTGAAATAGATCATCTAAATTATCCGTTTTGTTTTGATATTTTTTTAATATAGATAGTACTAGCTTTAGGTTACCTTCTACTAATACATCTTTTGCTTTTTTATTACCTATTTGATACTCTTTAAATAAATCTATCATTTCTTCATGAGATAATACTTTTAATTTAGATGTATTAATACCTGTTATTTCTACTTTGTTCTTTGACATTTCTTTCACCTATTATATATTGATAGTAGTTTTATATTTTTATACAATTTATTTTAGTTTTAATAATCTTTGTTATATAATTAATATAGGAAGTGATATAGATGTTTAAAGATAAAAGAATACATTTAATAGGTATAGGCGGAATTTCTATGAGTAGCATAGCACTTTTGCTTTTAAATGAAGGTGCTATTATAAGTGGTTCTGATATTAATGAATCAAGTCTTACTAAAGATCTAGAAAGCAAAGGCATTACTATTAAGTATGGTCATAATCCTGATATGATAGATAATAGTGAAATAGTAGTTTATACAGCTGCTGTAAAAGAAGATGATCCAGAACTTTCTAGGGCTAGAAGTTTAAATAAAGAATGCTATGAAAGAAGTGAATTTTTAGGTAAAATAACTCTTTCATATAGTAATAGACTATGTGTAAGTGGTACACATGGTAAAAGTACAACTACTGGTATGCTTTCTTTAATTTTCTTAGAAGCAAATCTAAATCCTACTATTCAAGTAGGCGCTATTTTAAAAGAGATAAGTGGTAATACTCATATAGGAGATAAAGAATACTTTATTATGGAAGCTTGTGAATACACTGATTCTTTTTTAGATTTTTATCCTACAGGAGCTATTGTTACTAATATAGATAATGATCATCTTGATTATTTTAAGAATTTAGATAATATTAAGAGTTCATTTAACAAGTTTGTTTGTCTTTTACCTGAAAATGGATTCTTAGTCAAAAATAATGACGATGTTAATTCTTTAAATGTTGAAAAAAATGCTAAGGCTAAAGTTATTACATACGCAATTAATAACGATGCTAACTATACTGCTAAAAATATAATTAAAGATGATCTTGGTCACTACAGTTATGATTTATATAAGAACAATGAATTTCTTGTTAATATAAAACTGTCTATAAATGGTAAACATAATGTATATAACTCTCTTGCTGCTTTTGCACTAGCTAATCAGTATATAAGTGACTATAGCATTATTGCTTCAGCTCTTAATAAGTATAAAGGTGTTGGAAGAAGATTTGAGTATCTTGGAAAAGTTAATGGTGCTTATGTAATAGATGACTATGCTCATCACCCAAGTGAAATTAAAACTACTTTAGAATCATCTAAGGAAGTAAAGCATAGTAAGAGCTATGCAATATTTGAAGTACATACTTATTCAAGAGCAAAAGAACATATTGATTCATTTGCAGATGTTTTAAGTGGTTTTGATAATATTATTGTTACTCCTATATATGCTGCTAGAGAAATAAATACTTTTAATATAAATGAAAATATGATAGTTGATAAGATTAAAGAAAAGAATCAAAATGTTATCTATCTTGATTCTTATGATAAAATTATTAACTATATTAAAGATAATGTTAAAGATAATGATTTAGTAATTACTATAGGCGCTGGAAATGTTACTAAGATAGCGCATAAACTTGTAGAAAGCTAATAGCTTTCTTTTTTTATACATTCATTATTTCTTTTAATCTATTTATACATTTCTTTTCTATTCTAGATATGTATGACTGTGATATGTTTAGTTTGTCTGCTACTTCTTTTTGAGTTAGCTCATTTTCATTATTTAGTCCGTATCTAAGAGTCATT
This sequence comes from Caryophanales bacterium, assembly GCA_016292035.1. Taxonomy (GTDB): domain Bacteria; phylum Bacillota_I; class Bacilli_A; order RF39; family UBA660; genus RUG727. The sequence goes on along the minus strand of JAEEZR010000009.1, from coordinate 7,110 downwards.
ATTTCTTTATCTCTTTTTGGTAGTCTTTCTATTTCTTTACTTAATACTTTTTTATCAACTTTGTTTATATATTCTTTTTCTACTACATCTTCTTCTGTTCCAAGTACATCTTCTAGATGTAGTTCATTTCCATCTGAATCTAGATTAATTGAATCTTCAAAGCTTACTTCTAGTTTTCTTCTTTTGTTTTTTCTTAGAAACATTAATATTTCATTTTCTATACATCTAGAAGCATATGTAGCTAGTTTTATTTTTTTATCAAGTTTATATGTCTTAACTCCTTTTATAAGTCCAATAGTGCCAATTGACACTATATCTTCTAAATCAAAAGAAGTGTTTTCATACTTTTTAGATAGAAATACTACTAGTCTTACATTGTGCTCTATTAACTTATTTCTTGCTTCTATATTTCCATTATTGCTTTCAATTACTAGTCTTTCCTCTTCTTCTTTTGACAGGGGTGATGGAAGTATATCACTGCTTCCTAGAAAAAATATTTTTTCTTTATCTGATAATAGCTTTTTTATTATTTCTATTATTTTCATTTTATCTTCCTTTCATTAATCCATAGTTTAGTAGTGTATCTACATTATTTACTTTTAATTTTTTATTTGTTATTGCCATTACTACATTCTTTTTATATCCAATATTTTCTATATATATTTTATTTACTTTACTACATTTTATTAATCCTTTATGGTTTATAGACTCATAGGGAATTAAATAGTAATTTTTTACTATCTTTTTTACTTCCTTAGAATTAGTTACGAGTACATATTTACCTGTTATAGGATCTTTTAATGTATTAGCTGTATCTAAAAAAGCATTTAATCTTATTACTTTATCATTTATATAAACATCTACTTTATAGTAATAGTTATTAATATCTTTTAATTCTTTTATTTGACGCTTATACGCTATTAAAGATAGTGGAGATAATAATAGTATTAATAAGTACTCTATTTTAATATTATTATTAATTAAAGATGGAGCTATTTTACTAGTAGCAATTTCTAAATTTAAATAATATACTATTCCACCTAGTAATAAACATATACTATAAAATGATAGTATATTTAATAGAAAATATTTAATATCTTTAAAACCATAAGCTATTAAGTTTATAGCTATTCCTATTAATAGCTTAAGTAAGATTAGATAAATCTTAGTTATTTCAAAGAATACCATAAAAGTAGTTAAACTACCTATTAATGCAGATATAGCTAGTCTTTTTATTGATACATTTCTTTTTAATATACTCGATACAGTTAGTAAAATAGATATATCATACATAAAGTTTATTAATAATAGAAATTCTATATATACTTTCATATTATCACCAATTAAAGTATATAAAAAAACGACAACAATAATTGTCGTTTTTAGTTATTTGCTTTTATTTTTTTATTGTGTATCCTAAACTTTGTGCATATTCAAACATATTAACTTGATTATATATAGAGGCTTCTTCCTCTTGATCACATGTAACAGCAATATCTGCTATTTCTTCACACTTCATTCTATTTTCAAATGATAGTAGTAGATTTACTAATAATCTATAATGTAGGTAATTAATTATACCATCTTCTTTAGTGAATTTTATAAAGAAATCTCTCATTACTGATCGACCATCATAGTTTGTTACATTAAACTTTCTTTGTTCATAAAGTCTTCTTAGTTTATCAAATTCATCTTCACATCTTTTTGCTGATGAAGAAATATGTTTATTATTTAATAGTAATTCTAAGAAGCTATTATCTGAAGCTAGTCCAACATATTCGCTAAGTAGTTTTTGTTCACTAAATAGTTCTTTATCAGCTCTGAAAAGCAAAGGTAATGTTCTTATTTCTCCTTTAGCTCTGTATGTTATGAATAAGCTCTTTTTTGGTAATTTAAAATGTTCTTTAAGGGCTTCTTCATTTTCATAGCACATTGTAAGAGAGTCTATTGCTTTTAGTGTTGATGTATTGGATATCTTTTTATATTTATGATAAGTTATCTTCATGTTATTAGAAACTTTTATGTTTCCATAGAAATATTCTTCTTTCTTTTTGGTATTAAATTTAGATATTTCTTTTTTTAGTCTTTCTGCTTGTTCGAAGGCTTCATTATAGTTAGTGTTTACTGTTATTACCTCATCGTCTAAGCATAAAGTGTATCTGTCTTTTTTAGTTTTTACCATATTAACCCCTTTCTTTTAAAAATCCTTACTATCACTAGTAAGGATCTAAGTTAATTAAGCTTGAATTTTTCTAGTTTCCCCAGTTTTAATCCATCCTTTGATAGAATCTTCAGTAGACCACTTATATTCATAAGAAGTTACAGTTTTAGTTACAACTTTAGCATCATATGAACTTGAAGTAGTACTAATACATTTAGTTCCACTTAATGTACCAGTTGAACAACTATAAGTTGTTTTTCCTGGAATTACAGTTGGATTATAAGTTCTATTAGATGTAGAAGTACAAATTGTTCCACTTAATTTATCGTTACCATTACATTTATATGAAGTTGTTCCTGGTATTATAGTTGGATTAGATGTTTTAATACATTTAGTTCCACTTAGATTTCCACCATTTGGACAATTATAGTAACCAGATGTACTATTTGTAATACAGCTCTTACCAGAAAGGCTTCCACCGTTATTACATTCATAATGTGAACTTGATGGTTTTACACACATCTTTCCACTTACTTCATCGCCTTTGTTACAAGTGTAAGTAGTTTTAGATATCTTACAGTTAGTTCCATCTAGTTTTCCTTCAGCACATGTATAATTTGTTTCATTTACGATACAAATCTTACCGTCTCTAGTTCCACCATTTGGACAACTATAAGTTATTGTTCCAGTTACTACACAAGATGTACCACTTTGAGTACCACCATTTGGACAAGTATAAGTTGTTTCAGTGTGAGTACACATAGTGTCGTTTTTAGTGTCACCAGGGTTACAACTATATTTAGTTACAGTTTTATAACATGAACTATATACAGTTACATATCCTGGACAGTTACTTGCTGATGTACAAATGTAATCAGTTGAAGTAGAACAAGTATAACCACTAGGTTTAGTAGTATATGATCCACTTAAGTAATCTTTAGTTGTAGTTGAGCTTGCTTCATAAGTAGTTGATTTAGTAGTTTGTGTAGCTGCATAAATGTAGCTTCCATCTTTTTCAGTTGCTGGATAAGTATATGAAGTAGTTTCTTTCTTAGCAGGAACTATATCAGTAGTAGTATTAGGAGTAGCTGCATAAGTTCCTCCTGGTTCTACTACTAATTCAGCTGGATAACTACTTGTTCCACCAGGAACATATTCAGCATTATAGCTACTTTCACATTTACCGTTTACTAAACTTCCTGTATTACATACTGTTTGACTTGGTGTAGTTATAGGAGTTGCATTGTATTGGCTGTTAGAGCTAACTAAGCATACTCCGTTTACAAGGCTTCCACCTTGATCACATACAGTTTGTGATGCACCAGTTGATGAATCAGCATTTTTAGAAGTTGTGTTAGTTACTATACATTTGCTCCCACTTACTGTTCCACCATTTGGACATTCATAAACTTTTTTGCTACTAGAAACTTGTCTTTTGAATTGGTTTTCTAGAGCTTCACAATCTTGACAGTAATTATGACATCCTAGAGTTTTCTTTAATGTATTTTTTTCTTTAGGACATACTAGTGTTACTGTTAAAGTGTAATCATTTTTGTTTTTAGTTATTTGTGCAAATGATTTTTTACCATCACATTCTTTACCGTCTTTATCAACGAAAGGAATTATAATGTTTTTATCAATCATTTCTTTTAAAGTTAATTCTACAGAATCACCAACATTCTTTGGTAATTTATCAGTAGTGTAATAACTTTCAGCTGCTTCTTGCATGTACTTGATGTTTTCTCTAAATACGTTGCTATAAAAAGCTTTCATATTTGGAACTTTTGGGAATAACCATACTATTAATAAAACGAATAATACTAAGAATACTGCTTTAATAATAATATCTTTTAAATTTATTCCATTATTATTTTCATTATACATAACCTTTTCCCCCTTAATTAACTATTTTGTTAAGCTAAGTGTTTTAGCTTCTTCTTGTTCTTTAATGTAGTTAGCTGATCTGTATAAGTTATTAAGAACGCTTGATTGGAAATCAACTTTCTTATTAACTACATCACCATTGTCAGCGATAACTTCCATATCACAGTCTTGTTTATTGCATTCAAGTTCTAATTCTTTAATGCTAAATCTAACTTCATCTCCACCAACTGTCATTATAACTTCATCTACTTCAGATTGAGTCATTGCATAAGTGTTGAAGATAGATGCTACTATTGCAGCTTGCATTCCTGGAGTTTCAAGTGCTCTAATACTTGGAGTATTGTTTGCTCCTGATAATTTCCAAGAATTAATCCATACTTCGTAGAAGTTTGTTGCAGCAGCGTCTTTGTTTTTATCAAATTCATCTGTTAAATCATTTGAAACTTGATTCATGTATTCATCAACATTTCCGTTGTCTTCTTCTAGATTTACTCTACCATCATTATATTGATCTGAGAAATCTTTCTTATCAGCTTTAATAGTTTGTTTGTTTTCGAAAATTCCTTTTCTACCTTCAAATACTAATTTAGCTAATTTTTGTCCTCTTGAACCTTCTAAGAATAATTTACTGAAGTCAAATAGTACATCAACTTCTTCTTGATTTTCTTTATTTAGTACAGTTTGGAATCTGTTGATAAAGAATAATTCAGCTTCTCTAGATGCATCTTTAACAACACCAGCATTTATCCAGTTAATCCATTCAGTTACTTCTTCAACTGTATAGTCATGTCCTGGATTGATTTCGTCAAAGAATGCTACAGTTTCGTTAGCTATTTGCTCAACCATTTCTTTGTCGTTAATATCAGTGAATTTCTTTTCTTCAACTGGAACTTCAGTTGGAGTTGGTGCAACTGTTGGAGTTAATGTTGTTGTAATATCAGTTGATCCTTTAATAGGACCATTATTATCTTTGTTTTTTCTTCCTAATAGGTATCCACCTATTCCGATTACTGCACATAAAGCGATAATACCAGTTATTACAGCACCTTTTTTAACTTTCTTAGATTTTACTTCCATTCTTTCTGGAGCTTCTTCTCCTACTTCATGGAAGTCTTCTGCAGTGAATTCACTTTCAGAATTTTCTGGATCTATAACTGCAGCTTCAGCTTCTTGAGCTAATTCTTCTTCACTTACAGCTACGATTCCATATTTTTCTTCGCATATTCTTTCTAGTTCTGCATATTGAACTAATAAGCTTTCAGCATTTCTACCTGAAGTTTGGAATTCTCCAATTGTTTCTTCAAGCTCTACTGCATGTTTCATATCTTCATTAAGTTCATCAAGAAGAACTTTCTTCTCTTCGATTTTTTTGTTTAAATCATCAAGATATTTCTTTGCATTTTTTTGTGCTTTTTTATCTGTTTCTTCTTCTAGTTTTTTTTCAACACTTTTAATGTCATCGTTAAGTTCTATTCTTTCTTTAGTAACTTCGTCGATTAAATCATGCAATTCATTAGATAACTTATTCATAATCTTACCCCCTTCATGAATAGTGCCAACTATTATAACATTAATTTTTAATTAGTCAACACTTTTTTATGAATAATAAAATCTTCCTAATAAGGAAGACGAAATCACCAATAGTATCAACCATTCCCCCATTAGTGATTAAATTGTACCATATAAAGTTCTAATTGTCAATACTTTTGTACATAATTAATTACAATGTTACTTTAAAAGTACGGAAATGCCCATTATATCTATGTTTTTAGCTTTTAAATATTTTGATAAAGCACCTATCTCTTCTAGTGTTTTTTCGTTAGATCTTAATATATAGAATGAACCATTTTCTAGATTACTTAATACATTATTATATATATTGGATGTGTAGTAATATTTTGTTTTTATTCTAGTATATCCTTTTTCTTTACAATAAGACATATCATCATCTAAATATGTTACACATATATTTGATGTGTTTATTTTATTTTTATATTGATCAAATAATATAAAATCATCTTTATTATCATTTATATAGTTAATTACATATCCTTCTTTTGACAATTTTTCAATATAATCTATATTATCTTTTAGTGTTTTTCCATTTATTAATAAGCTATAGTTATTGTTAATTTTGTTTTTTATCTTTTTAAAGTTATTTATATCATCTATTATTATAAATATTGCTAGTTCTTTATTTATTTTTGACGCACTTATTATAATATCATCTTTAGAGTTTTCCATGCTTACTTTGCATTTAATTTCTTTATATACTATTTTTGATTCATCATATATTTTATTTTCCATGTTTGAGTATGATTCATATATGTCTACTTCTTTTCCAGGCGTTGATAAGATTACTCCATCTTTTGTTTTATATCCTTCAATGCAATTTTTATTTAAGTGCTTTTCATTTTCTTTTATTTTTATCATTAGTGGATCTTTTTTATTTGCTAGTTTAACAGTTTTATCTGTTAGGTAAAAAGTTATTATTAATAAAAAACATATTCCTATAAACTCTAATACTTTTCTCATTTTACCACCTAAAAAAGTATACGCATAAGCGTATACTTTTATTATTTTCATCTAATCTTTTTTATTATTTCTTTTCCACCCATGTAAGGTCTTAATACTTCAGGTACTACTATAGATCCATCTTCTTGTAAGTTATTTTCTAGAAGTGCTATTAGAGCTCTGGTTGAAGCTAATACTGTGTTATTTAGAGTATGAGGATAATAGTTTCCTTTTTCTCCTTTTATTCTTATTCCTAGACGCCTAGACTGTGCATCTCCTAAAGTAGAACAAGAACCTACTTCAAAGTATTTCTGTTGTCTTGGACTCCATGCTTCTATATCACATGATTTAACTTTTAAATCTGCTAGATCACCTGAGCAGCATTCTAATTGTCTTACTGGTATGTTTAAATTTCTAAATATTTCTACAGTGTATCTCCACATTTTTTCATACCAATCCATAGATTGTTCTGGTTCACATATTACTATCATTTCTTGTTTTTCAAATTGATGAACTCTATATAATCCTCTTTCTTCTAAACCATGAGAACC
>JAEEZR010000008.1 GCA_016292035.1 Caryophanales bacterium | reverse complement strand
GTGGACAAAATCCTCGCAAACCCTTATATTTCCTACTACTTACCACAGCATTGTTTGTATTTTTTCCCTGAGCCACATGGACATGGATCATTTCTACCTATCTTAGTTACTCTTTTTGGAGTAGCTTTTTTTACTGTAGACTTATCTTCATTAGTTTGTACTTTATCTGATACTTGCTTTCTTTCACTATTTTGTCTTACTTCTGCTTTTAATAAATAAGTAGTAGTTTGAGCATCTATTCTAGAAAGTAAGTTATCAAATAATTCATAACCTTCTGTTTTATATTCTCTTAGTGGATCGTTTTGAGCATAACTTCTTAAATGAATACCTTCTCTTAAATGAGACATTGTATTGATATGTTCCATCCAATAAGTATCTATAACTCTAAGTGTTATGGCCTTTTCAAATTCATTAACTATTTCTTTAGGTAATTTCTTTATTTTATCTTCATAATCATTTGTTATTGCTGTTCCTATATAATCCATTAATTCATCTGGATTCATAAGTTCTATTTCATCAAATGATATTTTATTTTTAAGTAAATCATTTACTCCTTCTATTATCTCTGATTTATCATTTCTACTTAGATTTTCTGTTTCTATCATATGATTATATACTACATCTTCAGCATAGTTTTTAAACATTTCTAAGATAATATCGTGTACTGATTCGTTATCTAGTATTTGATTCCTTTTTTCATAGATAATAGCACGTTGCTCGTTAATAACATCGTCATATTCTAGTAATGTTTTACGCATATCAAAGTTATTACCTTCAACACGTTTTTGAGCTGATTCTATAGAGCTAGAAAGCATTCTATTACGTATAGATACATCATCATTAAATCCTATTCTCTGTAGCATTAATTTAGCTCTATCAGTACCAAATCTGACCATTAAATCATCTTCGAATGATACACAGAATTGGCTCTCTCCAGGATCTCCTTGACGTCCAGAACGACCTCTTAACTGATTATCTATACGTCTTGATTCATGTCTTTCAGTACCTATTACAAATAGACCACCTAATTTTTTAACTTCATCATCTATTTTAATGTCTGTACCACGTCCAGCCATGTTTGTAGCGATTGTTACAGCACCTTTTTCACCAGCTTTAGCGATTATTTCGGCTTCTCTTGCATGATTCTTTGCATTTAATACTTCGTGTGGTATTTTAGCTTTTTTAAGCATGTCGCTTATAAGTTCACTTGTCTCAACAGCAACTGTACCTACTAGTATTGGTTGACCCGTAGCATGTCTTTCCTTTATTTCATTTACTATTGCTTTAAATTTACCATTCTTTGTTGCGAATAATAAATCTCCATAATCTTTTCTTATTACTGGTTTATTTGTAGGTATTGTTATGACATACATGTTATAGATATCTCTAAACTCTTCTTCTTCTGTTTTAGCAGTACCTGTCATACCAGATAATTTTTTATACATTCTAAATAAATTTTGGAATGTTATAGTTGCTAAAGTTTTAGTTTCCTCATTAATTTGTACTCCTTCTTTAGCTTCTATTGCTTGGTGTAATCCATCTGAATATTGTCTTCCGTGCATTAATCTTCCTGTAAATGGATCTACTATAATTATTTGTCCATCGTTAATTACATAATCTACATCTTTTTTCATAGAGTAATTAGCTTTTAAAGCTTGATTAATGAAGTGTACTAGTGTTGTATTCTCTATATCAAATAGGTTCTTTATATTAAATGTCTTTTCTGCTTTTTCCATACCAGTTTGATCTAGATTAACTGCTTTAGTTTTTTCATCATATATATATCCATCATTCTCTTTTAATGTTTTAACAAATTTATCTGTTTGAATATATAAATTAGCAGATTTCATAAATCCACCAGATATAATAAGTGGAGTTCTTGCTTCATCTATTAAAGCTGAGTCAACTTCATCTATGATAGCAAAGTTATAACCACGAGCAACACGATCGCTTGCTTTTACTACCATGTTATCTCTTAAGTAGTCAAATCCTATCTCATTATTTGTAGAATACGTAATATCGCAGTTATATGCATCTTGTTTTTCTTTTGGAGTTAACTCTCTTGCATTAACTCCAACAGTTACGCCTAAAAATTCATATATAGGGCCCATCCATTCAGCATTACGACTAGTTAAGTATTCATTAACTGTTACAACGTGTACTCCAAGGCCACTTAAAGCGTTTAAATAGGCAGGAAGTACTGTCGTTAAGGTTTTACCTTCACCAGTCTTTAACTCAGCTATATTGCCATAATGAATAGCTATACCGCCAAGCAATTGTACATAGAATGGTTTTTCTCCTATAGTACGAAATGCAGCTTCTCTAGCAGTTGCAAATGCTTCTACTAATATATCATCTAGAGTTTCACCATTTGCAAGTCTTTCTTTAAATTCTTTTGTTTTATTTTTTAAAGCTTTATCTGATAATTTAGAGTATTCGTCTTCAAGTGCTACTATCTTATCAGCAATTTTCTTAAATCTTTCTAATTCTTTATATTCATGATTAAATAATTTTTTAAAAAACATCTTGCTCATTCTCCTTTAATCGTTACATATATATTTTATCAAAAATATAATAAAAACACTAGTATTTGTAAGAAAAAATAAGCATTAAAGCTTATTTTAATTCCATGATTCCGTAATCTCCATCTTTTCTTTTATATACGATGTTTACGTCTCCTGTTTCTGTACTTTTAAATGCGAAGAATTCATGTCCAATTAACTCCATTTGAAGTATTGCCTCTTCTTCACTCATCGGTTTATTTTCTATTACTTTTCTCTTAACTACTTTATTAGTATTTTCTTCTTCTTTTGGAACTTCAAAGTCAAGCACGAAATCTTTAAAGTACTCTTTGTTTGCTTTCTTGCTCATTCGTGTTTTATTTTTTCTGATTTGTCTTTCAATCTTATCAGAAACTTTATCTATAGAAGCATATAAATCCTTATTAGATTCTTCTGCTCTTAAAACAAATTTGTTTGCATTTATGGTAACTTCTACTACTTGTTCATTACCTCTAAGTTTAATTAGGACTGTAGCTGTTATATTATTAGGATTTTCAAAGTATTTGTCTAGTCTCCCTATTTTTTCTTCTATGTAATTTTTTATTGATTCAGTTACCTCTAGTTTTCTTCCTCGAATATTAAATTTCATAATACCAATCCTTTCTATTAATATTATACCATATTATAGAACTAAATAAAATGAAATTTTTATAAAAAAAAACTACTAAACTAAAGCAGTTTT
>JAEEZR010000007.1 GCA_016292035.1 Caryophanales bacterium | reverse complement strand
GGAGCTAGAAATGATAGCTTAGAAAACTATATTAAGAGACTTGAACAACTTGAAGAAATTGGTAACTCAATTGATGGAGTTGAAAAGACATTTGCAATGCAAGCTGGTAGAGAACTTAGAGTAATAGTTAAACCAGAAGAAATAGATGATGTTACATCTTATAAGATTGCAAGAGATATTAAAGATAGAGTAGAAGCAGAAATGCAATACCCTGGTACTATTAAAGTTGTTGTTATTAGAGAAACAAGAGCTGAAGAAGTAGCAAAATAAAAAGAGTTCATATGAACTCTTTTTTTAGTTTTCAAATATTACAGGCATTATAATAGGACGTCTACCTGTTAATTCTATTATGTATGAGTTAACTTCTAATATTATTCTATTTTTTAAATCAGTACTGCTATAATTAGCTTTTTTAAGTTCTTGTTCACATACTAATTTAACTTTATTTTGAATGCTATTTATTAACTCTTGATTATCATTAACTACCACAAATCCTCTTGTTGTAATATTAGGATCTATCATTAATTCTTTTTTATTTTTGTCTATGTTTAATATAACTACTAATACACCATCTTTACTCATAATTTTTCTATCTCTTATGATAGATGAACCTATATCACCAATTCTTTTACCATCTACATAGATATCATTAATAGGAATACTTTTAATTCTTTTAACACCATCATTAGTAAGAGCAAGTACATCACCATTATCCATGATAAATGTATTTTCTTCTTTCATACCGCATTCGATAGCTAGTTTTGTATGAGCTTGAAGCATTCTAAATTCACCGTGTATTGGCATTAGATATTCAGGCTTCATAAGTCTAAATAGTAGTTTTAATTCTTCTTGTCTTCCGTGTCCACTTGTATGGATGTTAACATCATCACTTGTTGTGTATACTGTAGCACCTTTTAGATATAGTTTATTAATAACTCTGTTAATGCTAAGAGCATTACCTGGAATAGCACTACTAGAAAAGATTACTGTGTCTTCTGGCATTAATGTTACGTTAGAGTCTATTCCATTAGCTATTCTAGATAGGGCAGCAAGTGGTTCTCCTTGTGAACCAGTAACTAATATACATAAGTTTTCAGGAGCTAGTTTTTTAGCTTCATCTGCACTTATTATTACTGTTTTATCTGTTATAAGAGAGCAACTTTTAGCTATTTCTATGTTATTAACCATGCTTCTTCCAAATGCTACTATTTTTCTATTATTCTTTTTACATGTTTCTATAATATGAACAAGTCTATATATGTTAGACGCAAATGTTGCTAAGATTATTCTTCCGGTGCAGTTTCTAAATATATCGCCTAGTGCTTCATCTACTGCGTTTTCACTTTGTGAAAATCCAGGAATTAAAGCATTTGTTGATTCACTCATTAATAGTTTAACACCTTCGTCTCCAATTCTAGCCATTTTAGAAAGGTCAGACATAGGCCCAATTGGTGTTAAGTCAAACTTAAAGTCTCCTGTTTCAACTATAGCACCTTGTGGTGTTTTAATTCTAATTCCATAACTATCTGGAATAGAGTGAGTAGTTCTAAAGAAGTCTATACTAAAATATTTAAAATCTATTTTAGTTTTATCTTCAAATATAACTATATTGTTAAAAGGAATAGATCTATCTTCTAATTTCTTTTTAATAAGCTCACTTGCTACTTTAGGCGCATATATAATAGGAATATTAACATTGCTTACTAGATATGGAATAGCACCGATATGGTCTTCGTGTCCGTGAGTAATAAATAATCCTTTAATTTTAGATTCATTTTGTTTTAAGAATGTATAATCAGCTAGTATATAGTCTATTCCTGGAAGATTATCTTCTGGGAACATTACACCAGCATCTATTATAATTATTTCTTCTTCATGCATTACGCAGTACATGTTTTTTCCTACTTCGCCTAGTCCTCCAAGGGCGAAAACATAGGTTTCGTCTTTATTTGTTATCATATTTTCATCTCCAATTTTAATTAATAGTTTTTCTTGATAAATGAATTATACTATAAAAAGCTTTTTTTGTAAAGATGAGTATATAAAAAGCGAAATTATTTTCGCTTTTTAATTGACTTAAACAGGTGCTTATAGTACACTAAATGTAGGAACACTGATGTGCTCTATAACTGCCAAACTTTTAATATCCAGAGGGCTACTAGAAGGGAGGCGATAGTATGAGTAATAGAGAGAAAACATTATTATTTATCATCAAAATATTACTTTTTATTATTATTTTACTTATCCTATTGCCAAGCGTAAGAGGGTAAATAAAAGAACTCATCTAACTAGTGTTAGGTGAGTTCACCACTAATGTGGCAGATCATCCGACTCGAACCATCAGATGTTCCACTTTTTTATTATATGAAGCTTATCGCTTGCATATTCATTATAACAAATAATTATTTTAAAGTAAATTACTATTATGATATAATTAATAATAGGTGAAGGGTATGAACAATAACGAATATACAACTATTGGACTATACGATCATAATGCAGATAGTTATAGAAAAGTAAAAGCTGCCTTTGATAGTGGAGAAAAAGTAGTTGGAATTGTTCACGCTACTGGAACAGGTAAATCATTTAATGCTTTACAACTGGCTTATGACAATAAAGATAAGAAAATAATGTATGTAGTGCCAAGTAATGGTATTATTGAACATATTAAAGAAATAATAGAGAGTAGTCCAAATCTAGATTTAAAAAGAGACTTTCCTAATCTAGAGTTTATTACATATCAAAAATTATCATCTATGAAAGATGATGAGATTTTTATAAAAGAATGCGACTTAATGATATTAGATGAGTTTCATCATATAGGTGCTCCAATATGGGGTAAAAAAATAAACCATATGGTAGAAACTCATCCTAATATGAAAATATTTGGAATGACAGCTTACACAGTACGAGACAGGGGTACAGCTTATGAAAGAGATATGGCTAATCCTGATACTGAAGAATTATTTTCAAATAAGATAGTTAGTAGATATGATTTATGTGATGCTTTTTTAGATGGAGTGCTTCCTAAACCTAACTACGTTACTTGCTATACGCATCTACTTGAAACTGAAGAAGCATTAGAAGAAATGCTTGAAAAACAGCCTAAGAATTCTAAAGATTATATAGAATGTTCTAAGTTACTTAGCAACTTAAAAAAACAAATACATGAAGCTAAAGGTATTGAAGATGTAATGAAAGCAAATATCAAACCGGGCGGTAAGTATGTGTATTTTTGCCCTCCTGGAGCAGAAAATGGAGTAAATGATATTGAAACTATCAAGAAAGAAGCTCTTGAGTGGTTTAAGCAAGTAGCACCTGAAGAGGATATTGTTTTTTATACAACTACTAGTGATATGGGAGTGGAAGGCAAAAAGAATATGGGTGCTTTCTATGATGATAAAACATTAGATGGAGAAAACTGTGATAATATGCTTAGGGTAATGTTTGCGATTAATCAGTATAATGAGGGAATTCATGCACCTAATTTGGATGGCGTTATCATGGGAAGAGGAACATCTTCTGATATACTTTTTTATGAGCAACTTGGAAGAGGTTTATCTGTTAGAGGAGATACTAAAGATAAGTTTGACGAATATATGACTATGCCATATGAAGAATTATTAGCGCTTTGTAAAGAAAAAGATCTTCCTATAGAGGAAGGATATGAAAAAGAAGATTTGGTTGAAAGATTAGTAGCGCCTATTATAATAGATTTAACTAATAATATTGGTTTTATTGAAGAATTAGAAGATAACTTAAAGGATAGAATAAAACTTTATCAACAAAGAGGGCTTGAAAATCATAGAGATATAAAGCTTAGAAAAGCATCTTTCTTTATTAGCACAGCCAATAAAAATTTATTTGATATACTAAAATATGTAGAAGTTAGACTTACTATGACATGGGAAAAGAAATATGAATTAGCAAAAGCTTATTATGACAAACATGGTGATTTAGAAATCCCTGAAAAATTTAAAACGGTTAATGGATATGAATATGATGAAAATGGAATAGAACTTGGAAGTTGGATTTTTAAAATGAGAAGTGCAAAAAAAGGGAAAAGTACTTCCAAAATAACATCAGATCAAATTGAATTGTTGAATAAAATTGGAATGCGTTGGGAAAATATTGATCCTATGGTGGAATGGATGAGAAAATATAATCTAGCAAAAGCATATTATGACAAACATCGTGATTTAGAAATCCCCGGAAAATTTAAAACGGTTAATGGATATGAATATGATGAAGATGGGGAAAAACTTGGACAGTGGATTTCTTATATGAGAAGTGCAAAAAAAGGGAAAAGTACTTCCAAAATAACATCAGATCAAATTGAATTGTTGAATAAAATTGGAATGCGTTGGGAAAATATCAATCCTATGGTGGAATGGATGAAAAAATATAATCTAGCAAAAGCATATTATGACAAACATCATGATTTAGAAATTCCTGCAAAATTTAAAACGATTAATGGACATGAATATGATGAAGAAGGGGAAAAACTTGGACGTTGGATTTCTGATATGAGAAAGGCAAAAAAAGGGAAAAGTACTTCCAAAATAACACCATATCAAATTAAATTATTGAATAAAATTGGAATGCGTTGGGAAAATATTGATCCTATGGTGGAATGGATGAGAAAATATAATCTAGCAAAAGCATATTATGATCATAATAATAAGAGCTTAAAAGTTCCTAAGTATTTTAAAACAATAAATGGTTATGAGTATGACAAGGACGGCTTTAATTTGTATCAATGGCTTATCGATTATCGATTAGCTTATTATGGGAAAGGAACTTATAAGATTTCAAGAGATCAGGCAGAATTACTTGAAAAAATAGGAATAGTATGGTTTTCTGATAAAAACGATGATAAACTTCAAGAAGAAATGATAACTGAAGATAATCTTGAACGTAAACAATTTGAAATTCAAAACAGGACACACACTTTACTTAATAAATTTGATGATGATTCCCTTCCTTCTAAAGAAGAATTAAATGAGGAGTTTCTTGGGCAACTTAATCATAAAAAATAAAAGGAGTTCTTAACTCCTTTTTATATGTGTAAATAGTATACACGTTAGTTTACAATTAGGTTTTTATAAGTGTTTAAGTATGTTATAATTAATTAGGAGGCTTACATGGGATTATTTGATAGATTTAAGATATTTAGTAAAAAAGAAGAAGTTAAAAATGAAGAAGAAATAGATAAGTATGATAAAGGCCTTACAAAGACTAGAGAAGACTTTGTTAATAAATTATCTATTTTAGGTATTAAGTATACTAAGATTGATGAAGCTTTTTTTGAAGAATTAGAAGAGATTCTTATAATGGCTGATTTAGGTGTTAATACTACTATGAGCTTTGTTGATAAGTTAAGAAAAAGAGTTAAAGAAGAAAATATTAGTGATTTTTATTATTTAAAAGAAGTTATAGTAGATGAATTAATGCTTATATATGTTAATGGAGAAAATTTATCTAGTAAGATAAACTTTAATAATGAGGGATTAACTACTATTTTATTTGTAGGTGTTAATGGTGTTGGTAAAACAACTACTATTGCTAAGCTAGCTAGTAAAATGATAAAAGAAGGTAAGAAAGTCATGCTAATAGGCGCTGATACATTTAGAGCTGGAGCAGTAGAGCAACTTAAAGACTGGGCAAATAAAGTGGGAGCATCATTTTACGGAAAAGACGAAAGTGATCCTTCAAGCGTAGTATTTGATGGGTTAACAGCTGCTATTAATGAAAAATATGACGTAGCTTTAATAGATACAGCGGGGCGTCTTCAAAACAAAGTTAATTTAATGAAAGAACTAGAAAAAATTAGTAATGTTATTAAGAAAGTTACTGAAAGAGAAGTGGACGAGACACTTTTAGTAATAGATGCATCTACTGGACAAAACGGTGTATCTCAAGCTAAAAGTTTTAGTGAGATATGCTCTGTTACTGGACTTGTTCTTACTAAGATGGATGGAACTAGTAAAGGTGGAATAGTGCTTTCTATTAAAGATACTACAGGACTTCCTGTTAAATTTGTAGGTTTTGGTGAAAAAGAAGAAGACTTAATGAGTTTTGATATTGAAAAATACATATATGGATTATTTAAGGAGTGGTAATAATGGAAAAACTAATATATGATGGATACGTTAAGATATATGACTGTGAAAGAGAAAATAATGGAAAAATTGATAAGTTTACTAAAGTTCATTTAAGAGGAGCTTCTGGCGGAATTGTTATTAATGAAGAAGGAAAGATGGCTCTTGTTAAGCAATATCGTCCAATAATCGGGCATGACACTTTAGAAATACCAGCTGGAACACTAGACAAAGGTATTGATAAAAGAGATATTTTAATTGAAGAATTAGAAGAAGAATGTGGTATTACTAAAGATGATATTTTATATTTAAGTGAAGAACCTATTATAAGCTATAATATCATTGAGAATATGAGTGATGGACTTATGCATCTATATCTAGCTAGAGTTAAAAATACAACTAACAAACCTATGGAAGAAGATGATGTAGATGAAGTTAACTATTATACTTTAGGAGAAATAGAAGAATTAATTGAAAATAGGACTATTACAGACCCTAAAACATTAATAGCATTCTTCTTATATAAGGATACTTTAAAATGATAGATAGAGAATATATTATTAGATTATTTGATTTATATAATAGTTTTTTGACTGATAAACAAAGTGATTATTTTAAAAGCTATTACTTTGAAGATTTATCACTTAATGAAATAGCAGAGAATAATGGTGTTTCTAAAGCTATGGCTGGTAAAACTATTAAAACTGCTGAAGAAAAATTAATAGAAATAGAAAATAAGTTAGAACTTACAAAAATATATGATAAAATAGGAGAAGTAATTCTTTTAGAAAAAGATGAAAAGATAAAAAATATACTTAAAGATATAGTTAAGTAGAAAAGGAGGAGTTTTATGTTTGATAATCTAGGTGAGAAGTTTGATAGTATTATCTCTAAAGTAAAAGGATATGGCACTATTAATGAAGACAATATTAGTGAGATGGTAAGAGATATTAGAGTAGCGCTTCTAGAAGCTGATGTTAACTACAAAATAGTAGGTGAGTTTGTTAATAGTGTTAAAGAAAAAGCATTAGGTGAAGAAGTAGCTAAGAGTTTAAAACCTGGTGAAGTATTTGCAAGTATTTTAAGAAATGAATTAATTAAGATACTAGGTGAAGAAGAAGCTCCTCTTACTATGAACAAACCTATTAATATTACACTTATGTGTGGTCTTCAAGGATCAGGTAAAACTACTACTGTAGGTAAACTAGGTGCATTAGTTAGAAAAAGATATAATAGAAAGCCTTTATTTGTAGCGTGCGATGTATATCGTCCTGCTGCTATTGATCAACTTAAGACTCTTGGTAAATCACTTAATATTGAAGTTTATGAAGAAGGTAAAGGAAATCCTGTAGAAATAGCTAAAAGAGCAGTAGAATACGCTAAAAATAATGGATATGATTATATCCTTATAGATACAGCAGGGCGTCTTCAAATAGATGAAGAATTGATGGACGAGTTAGTTAATATTTATAATGCTGTCAATCCTAGTGAAGTACTTTTAGTATTAGACGCTATGATTGGACAAGACGCTGTAAACGTTATTAATGGATTTAATGAAAAGCTTAAACTAACTGGATCTATTTTAACTAAGATGGACGGAGATACTAAAGGCGGTGTAGCACTTTCTTTAAGACACCTTACTAACATTCCTATTAAATTAATAGGTGACTCTGAAAAATTGGATGGTTTATCTGAGTTTGTTCCTTCTAGAATAGCTGATAGAATTCTTGGAATGGGAGACATTGTAGCAATTGCTCAAAGAGCAGAAGAAGTAATAGATGAAGAAGAAGCTAAGAATGCTGCTAAAAAACTTAAACAAGGAAAATTTGATTTAGAAGATTTCTTAAATCAAATGAGACAAGTAAAGAAACTTGGACCACTAGAAAACTTACTTAAACTACTTCCAGGAGCTAGAAAAGCAGGACTAGATAACATTAATATAGATCCTAAAGCAATGGCTAAAGTAGAAGCAATCGTTTTATCTATGACGCCAAGTGAAAGAAGGAACCCTGATATTATAAAAGCTAGTAGAAAACAAAGAATAGCTAAGGGTAGTGGATCAACTGTAGAAGAAGTTAATAGACTTTTAAAACAGTTTGAAGAAATGAAAAAAATGATGAAACAATTTACTAATGGAAATATGAAAATGCCTTTCTAAGGCATTTTTTATATGCATAATTTGACAAAAAGAACATTATATGGTACAATGTATATACCAATGGGGGTTGAAAATGAAAGATTTAAATATTTTTTATACATTACTTAAAGATGAAAATGTTGAGGACGAAGAAGAGAGAAAGGCAATCCGTAAGAATAACTATGAAGAGTCTAAAAAGGCTTACTTGTTATTTATGGATTTTTGGTATGGAAATATATCATTTAATGAATTAAAAAAAGCTAAAGAATCAGTACGTCCAGTATTTCCGTTTAAGGAAAAAGTAGAGTATTATATTAAAAATGCTTTAAACGGAAACGATAAGTTTTTGATTAAGATTGAAGAAAAAAGTATTTTTGATTTATATGTTGATGCCTTAAAAAACGATGATGTACTTAGTAGATGGAATTATTTTGGTAGCTTATTATATGTCTTAAATAATTTCTTTAATATTAGATCAAATAGGGTAAAAGAATTAATTAAATGCAGTAGTACCGAAAATATTAATTGTGTTAAAGAATTTATTAGAATTTTTGGAGATTATGCTGAGAAAAAGCATGTTGATTTAGATTACTTATTTAAACAATCATACTTTTACAAAGCTCCTTTTAACAAAATACGTGATTATTTAGATGGTAAAATTGATAAAACAAGTTATATTTCAAATACTGAACTTGTAAGAGCTCTTGACTATGCTGTTGAAGTTGAAAATTATAGTGAAGAAGATGTCTATAATTTATTATTAAGTGAGAAAAAACGTAGATATTTGGATGTCTTAAATGAACTTAAAAATGCTTCTACACCTCAAGAAATATATGATGTATTATTTAATTATTGTGAATTTAAAGATGGCGATAATGCTCTTTTAGTAGCTTCTAAAATTAGATATCTAAGAGATTATATTAAGAACCCTGACTTACTTGAAAAATTTGAAGTTGGATTTAAATATTATAGTAGAATAGAGAAAGCAGAAGAAAAAAGAATAAGGAAAGAACGTTATCAAGAGAGACTTGCATATTGGAGAGAAAAGAAAGAAGAAAAACAAAGAATTAAGGAAGAAAAAGAAAGATTAGAAGAAGAAGAAAGAAGAGCACTTCGTGAAGAATATGAGGTAAAAGCTGCTGCTTATCATCTTGAGCAATTAGCAAGTAAAAGGGAATTATTTGAAAAAGTTAGAGATATTATTAACGAATTCATTTCTTCAAGAAAAGCATTAGTATATATTTTAGAAGACTATCAAATGAATGACTCAGTTTTTCATAACTGCTTATTAGAAATAGCTGAAAATGATCCAGTTTTATATAATAGTTATCTAAAGCATATGGAATCAATGAAATCTCAAAGATTTGCTATTTTAAGAAATAGTGTTATCAGTGTAGTTGAAGGCATTAAAAATGGTATTTTATTAGATGAAGAAAAGGATATAAGAAGAGACTTTAATATTATAGACTACTATTCATATACTAAAATAGAACCTGATAATCTATTAAAAATTGCTAGTGATTTTTATAGTCCTAGTGAATTGAAAGACGCACGTATTTTCTTTAAGAAGAATGAAAGTCAGTTTAAGCAAAAATATCGTGAAGTATCAAATGTTAATATGAGCCTATGTGGTAGAGAGCTTACTGAAAGTGATAAAAACTTAATTATTTCTGTTTTAAGAAGAATGCATGCTCCAATAAATATGACAACATTTACAATAATGGCAAAGAGATATGCTGCTAACGATTTCCAACTAGAAGAAAACTTTGCTAAAAAGCTTAATAAAAATGATGGAGAATCACAAAAAAGAATAGGTTAATGCCTATTCTTTTTTTGCTTTTAAACTTGATTATTTGAAGAAAGTATATATAGAAAACTAAATAAGAGTGAAATGGAGTAGTTAACTGCCTATACCCATTATTTATATATTCATAGACTAAAGATAGAAAAGGAGTGAATTAAATGTATAATAATGGTATAAAGTATAGTTATGAAAGTGAAACTAAAGAGACTAAGACTACTAACTTTGAACATGGAGAAATGATGAGTAACCAAGGTATTATGTGTCCACCTATATATGAGTGCCCAGAAGAGAGAGTTATTCATAGAGAATTTGTTCATGAAGTTCCACATATTAAACCTATTAATACTAGAATAGTTAATCATCATATTTATAGACACACTTATAGTCCTTGCTATACATGCTGCGAAGAAAATGAAGTATGTAATGTAACTGATGGGTGCCCTATGAATTATTAAATCGAGTTTAACTCGATTTTTTTATATTCATATGTTAAAATTTCATTAGAAGGTGAACTTATGGCTGTTACTAAGACTGATTTTATTAATTATACTAGATGCCCTAGATATGCTTCTCTAGAAGAACTTAGGAAAGATAAACTTACTAGTGATATGAGTATAGAAGAGTATGTTAAGGAAGAGCTAGAAGGCAAATATGAAGAGCTACTAAATGGGATAATATCTGAGGAAGACGGAGAAGAAGTAGATTTAACTGTTAAAGAAGATATACAACTTGAAGCCTTAATGCCTTACTATAAAGAAGTAGAGATTAACGCTGGACTTCTTGCTGAAAAGTATTTTGGTGGAGAAAGTATTTATAGCTTGGACACATATAGACAAGAGAGTTTTAACTTTGCAATGAATGGTATAAGATACTTATGTTTTGTAGATATATATAATGAAAGTAATGACGAGATAAACATCATAGAAGTTAAGGCTACTACTGCTCGTAAATATAAGAAGATGGAGTATTCTATTGAAAAAGAGAAGTTTCCTTTATTTGTAAAGGAAGGTAAGTTTTATCATTTAGCTAAAGATAGTGGTATTAGTAAAAATTATACTGATAAAGTTAATAGACTTTTAAATAGATTTACTGATGAAGGTAAGTATATGTTTGATATAGCTGTTCAAAGATATTTTATAGAAGGCTATATGAGAGAGAATAATATAAATAAGAAAGTTAATTATTATTTAGCTGTTTTAAATAATGAATATGTATATGATGGATACATGGAAGACGATAAAAGAGTATTTAGAAGTGATTTTCTAGGTAACGATATTATTGATTTTATAGATGTTAGTGATATAACAGAAAAGTATCAAAGTATAGTAGATGATTATAGACAAAGATTAGAGAAATATATATTTGAAGGAAGTAATGAGCCTTGTAAGTTAAGTGTAGCATGCGCACTAAAAAAGAATACTGAGTGTAAATATAAGAGTATATGTTTTAAGTGTATGCCTGAGAAAAACACTAGTTTTAATTATTTAAACTTTAGAGGATTTAAAGTAGATGGAAAAACTCTTGATAAGTACGATTTATTAAATCAGGGATACTATAAGATGGACGATATTCCTCTTGAGTGGTTAACAAGTGAGAACCATAAAATACAAAGAGACTGTTATGACAATAATAAGATATATATTAACAAGGAAAAGATTAAGGCTGGACTTGAAAGTTTATCTTATCCAATATATCACTTAGATTTTGAAACACTTCCATGCCCTATACCAAGATTTAAGGGAGAACACCCATATTATCAAAGCCCTTTTGAATTTTCTTTACATATAGAAAGAGAACCAGGAGTATGTGATAACATTAAAGATAACTATGTATTTCTTGCTAAAACACTTAATGATGAAAGATTAGAATTAGTTAAAGAATTAGTTAAGAGAATACCAATTAAGGAAACAGGTGGATGTATGCTAGCGCAGAACGTTACTTTTGAAAAGGGTAGAATTAAAGAACTAGCTGAGATATTTCCTGAATATAAAGAAGAGCTACTTGCTATTAGAGAAGCAGGAAGAGATCTTTTAGAGATAATACAAAATAATAAGGAACTTTATAAGACTCTAGGATTTGATGAATATAACTGTAGCACTGTAAACTATTATAATAAGGCTCAAAGTGGAAGCTATAGTATTAAGAAAACTCTTCCTTTATTTACTGATTTAACTTATAGTACTTTGGAAGTAAAAAATGGTACTGAAGCCTTAGTGCAATACGCAAACTATGATAATATGCTGCCTGAAGAAAGAGAAAGAAAACAAAATGCTTTAGTTATTTATTGTAGACAAGATACATGGGCTATGGTAGAAATTTTAAGAGGTCTTAGACGTTTAGTGTAAAAAAGTGTAAAAAAATGTTGTTTTCCTTGTACTAAATATCTTCCTATGTTAAACTCAAAATAGAGGAGATGAGGGGAAATGATATATCCATCAATAGATAAACTTTTAACTATTGTTGATTCAAAGTATATCCTAGTGCATGTAGCAGCTGAAAGAAGTAAAGAAATGATTAATAATAAACATTATCAACTTAGAGAGGACGAATATACTTCTGTTAAAGAAATAGGAAGAAGTTTAGAAGAATTAGAAAAGGGATTAATTCAAGTGAAAAAATAATCCTTTTTTTATTTTGTTTTTGTATTATAATTATAATAGGAGGAGGAATAGAAATGGAAAAGAAAACTCATACTTTATTATCTATATTCTTATCAGTTATTATTCTTTTATTAACAGTTTTTGCTTTTATTATGACATATAACTATAGTAATGAAATTAAAAGTAGAAGTACAAATAATAATATGACTGCAGGAGAAAAGTATAGTGTATTTTTAACAAATATTGCTAATAACGTAAAGGGTAATGGTTTTATTAGTGTATTTGGTGAAGGATATACTTTTACTATAGATAAAGATCTTAACCTTTTATTTACTAGGGAGGGTACATCACTTAAAGATTTAAAAATAGACATTAATGTTGTTAGTATGTTCTTAGTAAATGAAAAAGAAGGAAAGACACTTTATTATATTAAATCTAATGGTGAGTTAGATTACATTAGTGTAGCTAGTATTCAAGAGAATATACCTGCTTTAAAGATTGGCACTAAAAAGTTAACAAATATTGTTAGTGTCTTAGATGGTATGAATGATAATTCATATAAAACATCATTTATTGATATAGATGGTAATATTAAATATTAATCTCAAGTGTTCTTGAGATTTTTTCTTTCTTTAATAGCAAACAAATGCTTGACATATATTTTTTGATGTTATAAACTTTTAATAGGTGAATATTTATGAAAATAGAGAAGTTTAAAAAAGCTAAAAATGGAAAATATGTTTTAATACTTGAAGATAATAGTGAGATTACTTTATTTGAAGATATAATTATAAAAAATGAATTATTAATAAAAAAAGAGTTAGATGTTTCATTAATAGACGAACTTATTAAAGAAAATAATAAGTATGAAGCTTATGACAGGGCTCTTAGTTTAATAGATAAGAAGCTAAGAAGTGAAATAGAAGTTAGAAACGTATTACTTGATACGGGATACGATGATAAAACTGTTAATGATAGTATTAAGAGATTAGTTAGTGAAGGGTATATAGATGATTTAAGATTTGCTTCTTCATTTGTTAATGATAAGATTCTTCTTACTAATTGGGGACCTTTTAAAATAAAGAAAGCTTTATATGAATTAGTAGATGAGAGTATTATTGATGAAGTAATTGATAATGTTGATTATAGTATTTGGAAAGAAAGAATAGAAAAAATAACTAATAAAAAAATACCTAGTTTAAAAGGCAAATCTAAGTATATGGCTAAAAATAAACTAAATCAATTTTTGTTTGATTTAGGCTATCAATCTGAGTTAATAGAAGAAGTGATTGATAGTTTAGATATTAATGAAGAGGAAGCACTTAAAAAAGAAATGTCTAAGGCTTATGATAAGCTTTGTAAAAAGTATAGCGGGGAAGAGCTTAATAGACAAATTAAAAATCATCTTTATAAAAAAGGTTTTAAGGTAAGTGAAATATAAAAAAAAGAAGCATTGCTTCTTTTTTTATTCTCCATATACTTCGTTATATCCGCTTTTTAACTCTGTATCAGTAATATTCATTTTGTATTCTTCTCTTAGAGCTAATATAGCTGTTCTTAGGAAGTTACTGTCTTCCATTTTGATATCTGCTAACTTAGTTATAATTTCGTCTTTTACTGCTTTTAACTCTGGTTTATCTTTTTGAGATTTTTTATAGATAATGTGATAACCAAATTGTGATTTAACAGGAGAAGAGCTATATTTACCATTTTCTAGTTTGATAGCTGCATCTAAGAAGTTTTTATCATAATTTGATCTATCATTAAATAATGGAAGAACTCCTCCGTTACTTGCTGTAGCTGAATCACTACTGTATTCTTTAGCAAGTTGTTCAAAGCTTTCACCTTTATTTAATTTTTCAATTACTTCTTTAGCTTTCTTAAGAGCATCAGCTTCTTCTTCCTCTTTATTTACTTGTATTAAGATATGAGAAGCTTCTATATCTCCGATTATTGTTTGTTCATAGTAATCATTTATTTCATTTTCATTAACTATGCTTTTAGCATAATCTTTTTCCCATTGATTTCTTCTATATACTAGTCTTATATATTCTTTAAATTCTTTTTCAGAATTAACATTATAATATGCTTTTATATTAGATAGAAATTCATCTTTCCATTGTTCTTTTATTGAAGCTATTACATCTTTTATGTATTCTTTTTCAGCATCTGTTTCTTCATACTTTTTAGCAAGAAGAGTAGTATCTATAAGAGTTATTAATTCTTCAGTACCATACTTTTCTTTAAGCACATTATATAAGTCAGTAGCTGATAAGCCTCCTTCTTTAAATGTTACTATACTTTCTTCACCGTTTTTAAGTTTAGCAGTAGCGCATCCTGTTAATAATAGTAAGCTTAGCGCTAATAAAAATATTTTTTTCATAGTTATCCTCCACAAGTTTTATTCTAACAAATTATGCTTAAAAATACAATAATCACTCACATATTTTAGTATTTTGCTTATAATAAGAATGTAAAGATAAAAAGGAGGAGAGTATTTATGAATTGCATGAGAGGTAATAATGGAGTTTCAGGCGCAGCTTTTGCCTTAGTTTTATTTATTTTACTAGTTATTATACTAGGTGCATTTATCTAATATAAGAGGGGGTGTTTTTATGAATAATTGTGGATGCAATAACAATCCTATAATGGGAGGACAAGGGGGATATGGTAATACTTTCTTTGTTATATTAATCCTATTTATATTACTTGCTATAATCTTTGGTGCTTTCATTGGATGGTAAATAAAAAAAGCAAATAGGTTTTTACTTATTTGCTTTTCTATTGTTCAATTGAGCTATCAATAGCGTCTAATACGTCAGTTATTCCACTTGAATAAGCACATATTGAATCTTGAATAGAATTGATGTATACAAGAACTGCTTCTGCAAAATCATCTTCAGTATAGTTATCATTTTTTACATCTACTAACTCTCTGTTAATAAGCATTTCATTATCAACATTTATTTCTTTACATAAATTATTTGTAAAAGCAGATAGTGTTTGTAATTGTTCAATAATTATACTTTGTTTTTCTTTGAGAGTACACTTTTTAAAGTTCTCCATGTATTCTTCGAAGCTTTCTTCTTCAATTACTTCTTCAGTTTCTCCCACGTTTAACTCCTATCTTTTAAAGCTTTCAGCTAGTTCGACGTATTGTTGAATAGCTTGCTCTTGAGTTATCTTTTTCTTACGAAGTTTGTCTGCTATTTTTTCTATCTTTTTACCTTGACCAGTTATTTTGTATAAAGTTCTACCTAAAGAACCTTTTCTAAATTTTAAGTAATATTTTTCAGCTTCACGTACTTGTTGTCTAGCTTCGCTTACAGATTGGGGTTTGCTTGAAATTCCTACTTGGTGTGTATATGGGTATAGTTCTCTTTCTAGTTTTTCTTTTTGAGATTGTAGTCTTATATACTCACTATCAGTCATATATTTTGAGTTGGATCTTCCAAATTGTTCGTTGTATCTTCTTGCTATTTCATCCATTTTTTTAATGACATTATTTAAATCCCTTCTTACATCATTTTCACTTCTTTGCATATTCGTTATCCTCCTAACTTTATTTTATCATATGTTGTTATGTTATCAAATAAATGTTAATAATTTTACATATATAGTGTAAATAAAAAAGGATAGTAACTATCCTTTTAATATTTCATATATTTCGTCATTTGTCTTTTTTATTTTTTCTCTTTTTATATAGTTTGGAAGTATATGTAAATGCAAGTGTTTAATAGCTTGATCTTCTCCATAATTAAATAAGAATGTAGTAGAAGCTTTATCTAGTTTAGTCATTATATCCTTGGATTCTATTCTTGCTATTTTAAACATTTTACATAGAGTTTCATCATCCACTTCAAATATATCAGTATAATGTTTTTTAGGTACTACTAGAGTGTGTCCTTCAACGTTAGGGAATGCATCCATGAATACCAATATATCATCATCTTCATATAATATTTTAGATGGAATTTCTTTTTTAATTATTTTACAAAATAAACAATCGTCCATATTTACACCTCAATTTAATTATATATAAATCTTTTTTTATAGTCAACAAATGCATATACCAAGTCTTTCTTTTTACATAGAATATTTTAGGTGATAATATGAATTATAAAAATGATTTTCCTATGCTTAGCAATGATATAGTTTATTTTGATAATGCTGCGACTAGTTTGAAACCTATGAGCGTTATTAATAAAGAGATAGAATATTTATCAATGTATAGCGCTAATATGAAAAGAGGAGACTATGATATAGCTTTTAAAGTAGAAGATGAAGTTAATAAGTGTAGAGAAGAAATAAGAGAATACATTAATGCTGAAGATAAAAATGAAATAGTGTTTACTAGTGGCGCTACTATGGGTTTAAATATGATAGTTTTTGGTTATTTTAAAAATCATTTAAAAAAGGGAGATGAAGTAATTCTTAATAAAGGGGAGCATGCTTCTAATATACTTCCTTGGATGATACTTAGAAAAGAAATTGGTATAGTTATTAAATATGCTCAATTAGATTGTAATGGTTTTTTATCTTTAGATAGTATTAAGAAAGAAATAACTGCTAATACAAGAGTTGTTTCTCTTTCTCATATTACTAATGTTATTGGTGATGTAAGAGATATTTCTAGTATTTCAAGTTACCTACATGGAAAAGGTATTCTTTTTGTTGTAGACGCATCTCAAAGTATTGCTCATACTAAAGTGGATGTTACTTTAAATGATATAGATTTTTTAGTTTTCTCTTTTCATAAGATGCTTGGCTCAACTGGGAGTGGGTGCTTATATGGTAAGTACAGTTTATTAAAAGAAATGATGCCTACTATTTATGGAGGAGGTATGAATATAGATTTTAATGAAGAAGAGATATCTTTAATGCCTATTCCATATAGGTTTGAAGCAGGCACTATTAACATTGCATCTATTATTTCGTTTAGAGAAGCAATAAAGTATGTTAATAAAGTAGGGCTTAATAACATAATGATAACTGAGAAACATTTAAGAGATTATTTAATTAGAGAATTAAGTAAAATACCTTATATAGATATTCTTAATAAAGAAGCTACTTCATCAATTGTTTTAATTAATATTAAAGGTATTGACTCTTCTAAACTTGGATTATATTTGAATAGTAAAAAGATATGCACTAGAAGCGGGGTTCACTGTGTTAAGATGCTAAAAGATGAAGTTTCTTTTGATGATAGCGTTAGAATAAGTTTATACTTTTATAACACTTATGAAGAAATAGATAGATTAATAGATGCACTTAAAGAATATGATAATATTATAAATTTTTAAAGTTTTACTGTTTTTAATTATTGAAGGACTTTTTTAGGTCTTTTGGTATTTTTACAAATACATTTATACTTAATATGGTTCATAATTAGCTGTCAATTATTAAAAACCTTAATTTGCATCAATTAATATAGTATGTTAAAGTGTTTCTTGAAAGGAGGAGAGAGATGCTTAACAACGTAATACTAGTGGGGCGTTTAGTTAAAGAACCGACTATTCAAGAAACAGAAAATGGCTATAAGAAAAGTTATATTACTTTAGCTGTAACTAGAACATTTAAGAATCAAGATGGTGAATATGAGACAGATTTTATAAGTGTGCTTCTTTGGAATAAACTAGCTGAACATATTTGTGAATATTGTAAAAAGGGAGACATTATTGGCATCAAAGGAATTATAGAGACTAGTCGTTATGAGAAAGATGGAGAGACTAAGTATAGCACTGATATAGTAGCGCAGAAGGTTACATTTTTAAGTAGTAAAAAGGAACCAATTTCAGAAGAAGAGTAATCTTCTTCCTAATTTAGCACTCCCACTGATACCCTTAAATGTCATTTCTATAGTTATTTATTTCTTTTATTATCAATACCATAAGTGGGAGTACTAAATTAAGAATTATATATATTTATTTGGATATAATAAAGCTATGAAAAGAGTAAGTTTTTTATTAGTGTTTATTATATCTTTTTTTATATTAAAGATTAAATTATTAGCTATTAGTGATATAAGCATTTCAAGTTATAATATTAGTCCTATTTTTGATAAGAATATACATGTTTATAATGTCTATGTAGAAGAAAATAGAGAAATAATAACTTTACAGGTTAATAAAGAAGAAAATGAAATAGTAACTGGAAGTGGTAGTAAAAGTTTAAAAAAAGGATTAAATGTTTTTATTATAAATGAGTATGAAGGTGAAAAAGTTGATAATTCTTATACGATAAACATTGTAAGAGGGGATTATATTAGTTATGATTCATCTTATTTGAGTAATTTAACTATCCAAGGATATGATATAGATTTTTCTAAGGATAAATATGTTTATATTATAGATGTTCATGATGAAAGCTTTTTAGATGTAGATTATTCACTAGAAAGTTCTTTATCCAGTGCTAGATTAAGCGGTGATCTTTTCTTAAATAAAAGTGAGAATACTATTAATATAAAAGTAACTAATAAAGATAAAAGTAGTTCTAAAGTATATACTATTATTGCTTATAAAGAAAAAAACAGTGAAGTGATTAGTAATATATCTAATAAATCAAATGTTAAGTATATTGTTTTTTTAATTTTTTCAATAGCTATTTTCATATTTTTATTTATCTATCATATTTTTAATTAGGGTGAGTTATGAAGAAAATTGCTTTAATTATTATAATGTGTTTTTTGTTTATAGATAAAGTAAATGCTAGTGACGAATTAAATATCAAAGCTAAAAGTGCTATAGTGATTGAAGAAGATACTTTAACAGTCTTGTATGAAAAAGATGCTGATCTAGCACTTTCTCCTGCTTCTATGACTAAAATGATGAGTATGCTTCTTACTATGGAAGCAATAAAAAGTGGAAAAATATCATTAGATGATGAAGTTATAATTAGTAAAAAGGCATCTAGTATGGGAGGTAGTCAGATATATTTGGAGGAAGGATCAAAAGCTAAGGTGGGTGATTTACTTCTTTCTGTAGCTCTTGGAAGTGCTAATGACGCAGCTATTGCTTTGGCTGAGAAAGTAGGAGGAAGTGTTGATAATTTTGTTTTAATGATGAATAAAAAGGCAAAAAGTATAGGTGCTAATAACACTACTTTTAAAAATCCACATGGTCTAGATGAAGAGGGCCATTTAACTACTGCAAGGGATATGGCTTTAATAGCTAGTGAACTTTTAAAATATGAAGATATTTTAAAGTATACATCTTTATATGAGACCACTATTAAACATGCTAATGGTAAAAGTATATGGCTTGTTAATACTAATAACTTAATTAGGTTTTATGAAGGAATAGATGGTTTGAAAACAGGCTATACTGATAATGCACTTTATTGTTTAACTGCTACTATGAAAAGAAATAATATGAGAATTATAAGTGTAGTTATGAAAGAAGAAACTAAGGAAGATAGAACAAGTGATACTATTAATTTGATGGAATATGCTTTTTCTAATTATTATAAAGAGACTCTTATTAAGAAAGACAAGCAATTAGGAGAAGTGTTTATAAGTAATGCATCTAATAGGAAAGTACCTTATTATTTAGAAAAAGATGTATCTATTATTTTGGATAAGAGTGAAAGAAATATTAAATATAATTATGATATAGAAATTGATAATAAAAAAGCGCCTATTACTAAGGGAGAAAGAATAGGAGTACTTAAATTAAGTAGCGCTGATAAAGTATATGAATATAAAATAATTACTTTGAATGATGTTAAAAAGGCTAACTTTTTTAAAAGGGTTTACAATAACTTTATAGATATAACTAGTGGAAATTTAAATGCTTTTTTTGGTTAAATGAAACATTCTTTATGCAAGAAAAACTCATATAATAAAGTGAAAGGAAAGGGGTTATATGTTTAAAAATTTATGTGAGAAGTTTAAAAATTTTAAGATTAAGAGATAAGAATAATGGTAAACATACTTTGTATGTTTACTTTTTTATGTAAAACTATTTACATTAAAAAGTGTACATTTAAATATAAAAGAGTGGTGATACAATTTTCTTCGTATAAAGTTATTAGAAGATAATAGTCTTCTAGAAAGGAGAGAGGTGATGTTAAGACTCTTAAAAATATTATTTTTTTTGTTTCTGTTTAGCATTCTTCCAGTGGTGGTGAATGCTAAAGAAAGTGAGGTGAAGTATAAATACTACACAGAAACAATTAATAATGTACATTATGAAAGTGATCCTGAAGATGTTTGTGAATATTTTGAATATATAGATTATGATGACTATATATACACTTCTTCTATCTATAGCGCTAATAAGCCAGAAGATAAAGAAGGAAGAATAATTAATGTGGTTGATTCCATTAAAGTACCGGGTGAAAATATATATGTTAACAGTTTGATATTTAGTGATTTTTATTCTGAAAGTTATGATGATGATGGGTATTTTACTAGTCTTTTAACTGAAATAGATATATTTGATAAAAATGGTAATGAAGTATATTACACTAAGTTAGATGAAAAGAATATAACTTATTTTGATTATTTAAATGATGGGCTTTATAACAAATATGTTTTTTTAAAAAAAGGAAGTGGCTTCAGAGCTAAGTTTGATACTAGCTATAATGTTCATGATTTAACAGTTAGGTTTGTGTTTAAGTCTCATGCTATGAAAAGTATGAAAGCAAAGATAAGTGGTGAATATAGGGAACATAAGAACTATATAAATGGTGTAGTTGATTTTAATGATCCTATAGAAAACTGCAATGGTGATATTTGCTATTATGACTTTTATTTAACAAGCGCTATTATGGAGGATGATTATGACTATGTAGCCAGTATATATGAATATAAAGATCCTATGTATAAATGCTATTCAAAAGAAAGAATTTATGTTCCTGGCTATTATAGTAGTTTGGATGGATTTATAAGAGATGATGATTCATTTATAGAAGAAGAAATAGTTAACTTAGAAGAATTAGAAAACAAGATAGATAGTTTAAGTAAAGAAAACACTCTTCTCAAAGAAGAAAATAATAATTTAGTAGCTAAAATTGATGCACTTAAGTTAGATGAGGAATCTTTTTATGAGATGGAGGGCTCTATTAACTCATTAAAAAATGAAAACTCTTTACTATTAAATAGTATTCAATATTTAGAAAGTGAAAACGAATTAATGCTTATTAATCTTAGTTCTTCTTTAAGAGAAAATGACTATTTAAAGAATGTTTTATTAGAAATGCCAGCAGAAACAAATGAAGAAGATAAAGAAGAAGAAGTACCTAATGAAGGGAAAACTATTCTTTCATATGTTGATACACCTATTAAAGAAGTGAAGTCGATAAAAGTAGATATTTTTATATTAGTGTTTGGTATTTTAGCACTATTATTATCTATTTTTATTCTTATTAGAAGCAAAAAATGTCGAACGAAATAAATGACAAGGTTTGTCGTATTTATTTAACTTTATGCTAAAAAGTAATATTATGCTACCAGAGGTTAAGAAATGAATATAAATACTGAGTTTAAGAAAGGAGTGCTTTTTGTTCGATTAGAAGGTGTTTTTAATAAGAATAATTCAAGTTTATTTGAAGAAGAAATGATGTCTTTCATAAGATATCAAGGTATTAATAATATAATAGTTAATCTTGATAAAATTAATTATATTGATGAAGAAACTATTAATTTGTTTCTTTACTTAGATAATGTAGTTAAAAGCAATAATGGTTCTATTCATTACTGCAGTTGTATTTCTTCAATTAAAGATTTATTTATTAGAAAAACATCTTTTCATCTATATGATAGTGAACTTAAAGCTTTAAGTGTGATTAATATATGAAACAATTACCTTCTAGTATATTAGAAAAAGATAAGAATATGATTTATTCTATTGCTATTAAATTTAAGAATATAGTTGAAATAGAAGATGCTTTTCAAGCAGGAGTTATAGGACTTATAAAAGCTTATAATAACTATGATGAAAATAAAAATCCTAATTTCAGTTCTTATGCATATAAGTATATACTTGGAGAGATTTCTGCTTTATCTACTGATAATAGAAACATTAGGGTTAGTAAAGATTATTTTAAGTTATATAAAGCCTATTTACAAAGTAAATCATTTCTTACTAATAGATTTGATAGAGAAGTATCTATTAGTGAAGTTTCTAGCTTTATGAAAGTTGATGAAAGAATAATAAATGATGTTATTGCTAAATGTGCTTTTACAGTTAGTTTAAATGATGAATTAAATGATGAAGAATACACTGTTTATGATACTTTAGGAGTAGATAATACTGAAAGAGTTAATGATATGATTGACTTAAAAGACGCTATTACTAAGTTATCTTTAGAAGAAAGAAAACTATTAACTCTTAGATATTATAAAAATTACACACAAGAAGAAGCTGCTAAGGAACTTAATATTAGTCAGGTTTCTGTTTCAAGAAATGAAAAAGTTCTATTAAATAAAATGAAAGTAATGATGAATGTATGATTAACTAATAAACTCACATACTAAATGTAGGTGAGTTTTTTGAAATTAGAAGAGTATAAAGAAATAGTAGATAAATGTAGTAAAAAAGAAAATAAGATTAAAAATATTCTTATATCATTTTTATCTGGTGGTTTATTTGGATTATTAGGTGAAATCTTTAGAAAGTATATTCAAAGATTGTTTTCAATTAGTAATAGTGAATCATATATGTATGTTTTTATAGTAATAGTATTTATTGCTTCACTGTTAACTGGGCTTGGAGTATTTGATAATATAGCATCCTTTTTTAAGTGTGGTGTTATAGTTCCTAGTAGTGGATTTGCTCACGCAATGAGTGCTAGTGGGTTAGATCATAAAAGAGAAGGACTAGTTAATGGAATAGGATCTAATATATTTAAAATGACTGGAAGTATAATACTTTTTTCGATTGTTAGTGCTTTTGTATTTGTATTTATAAAGGTTGTGATATTATGAGTATTCTTTTTAAAGATATTTATATTAATGATCATTACAGTGTTTTAGGTAAGAATATGTTTAATGTTAGATTTAAAGCTAATGAATATACTAATTCTTTTTATAATGGTAAGAAATCAATTGAAGAAGCAGAGGAAGTTCTTCTCGTGAAGGCAATAGACGGTATTAATAAAAAAGTAGATGTTTGTATATCTTCTGATTTAACTGATCAGCTTACTGCTTCTTCTTATTCTCTTAGTAAATATAATTATCCTTATATTGGTGTATACAGTGCTTGTTCTTCATTTGTTAGTGGCTTAATAGTGGCTAGTAGTTTGATTAATAGTGGGCTTAGAAGCGCTATGGTTTGTGTTTGTTCACATACATTATCTAGTGAAAAACAATATAGATTTCCTATAGAGTATGGTCCATATAGAAGAAAAGTGAGTACAACTACTTTATCTGGTGCTTTATCAAGCATTGTATCTAAGGAGAAAGGAAATATTAGAATTGAATATGCAACTATTGGAACTCCAGTTGATATTGGATATAGTGATATTAATAATTTTGGAGCAATTATGGCTATGAGCTGCGCTAAAACAATTTATGAACATTTAAAAGATACTAAAAGAAGTATTAACTATTATGACATTATACTAACTGGGGATTTAGGTATTTATGGTTTGTCTATTTTAAAGGGAGTATTATCTAAAGAGTATAAGATTAGTGGTGGTAATTTAGTTGATGCTGGAAGCATTATATATGAAAACTTTGAAAGTAAAACTGCTGGCGCTAGCGGACCGGTGTGTCTTCCTTTTGCCTTTTTTAATTATGTACTTAATAGTAAATATAAAAGAGTATTATTAGTTGGCAGTGGCTCACTGCATTCTAAAAAAAGTTCTTTAATTAAGAATAGTATTCCATCTATAAGCCATGCGCTAAGCGTGGAGGTGATTAAATGAACTATGTTTTTTCGTTTTTAGTATGTGGATGTTTATGTGCTATTGGTCAAATAATAGTAGAAGAGACTAAACTTAATTATGGGGAAGTTAATACTATATTTGTAGCAATAGGTGCTTTTATGTCTTTTTTGGGAATCTACGATAAAATTATTATGTTATCAGGCTGTGGTGCAAGCATTCCTATTACTAACTTTGGACATCTTGTATATAAAGGTGCTTATGAAGGTTATATAAATGGTGGTTTTTCAGGATTATTAAAAGGTGCCTTTTCTTTAGCAGGTCCAGGGATAGTTTTTACTATTTTTATATCGTTTGTTATTAGCGTTTTATTTAGGCCTAGAGACTAATAAAGATATTGTTATATCTTTATTTTTTTGATATAATTTATTATGAGAATATTTAGGAAAGGGTAGTGTAAATATGAATGAGCAAAATCAGAATAATCCTTTAGAAAATAAAGACGTTAATACTAGTGAAAACACTGATGATATTGAAATTCTTGATTTTGGTGTCGAAGAAGAAGATCCTAAAGCATCTTTAGCTAGTAAAAAAGAAAATATTATCATTATCATTATTTTATTAACAATACTATTAATAGCTGTTTTCTTAGTGCCAAAAGTATATACACTACTTAGTAGCGGTAGGGGATTTGTTTTAACAAATGATTCATCTGATATTGATGATAAGCATAGCATTAATGGTTTCCTTGAAATTGGTAAAGATGAAGGATATATTATTGCAAAGAAAATACAGTTTTACTCATTTATAAAGAAAGAAAATAATGTTCTTAGCTATAAATTAATGGCGGAAACTGGTCTTAAAGATGTTAAAGGATATAACATTTATATAGAGCTTTATAATAGTAAAAAGAATGTTATTTATAGAACTAAGTTTGATAATTATGATACTTTAAATAGAAAGACTATTGAGAGAGTAAATCTTAGCTTGAATGAAAATATCTATGGTGAGGCTACATACGCTAAACTAGTTATTTTAAATGATAAGAATTTTGAAGTAATGGATAAAGATATGACTTGTTCTTTTAGTGATGTTAATGATATGTATACACTTAATAGTACATATACTTATAGTTTTAGTACTAATGGGCTTGTATCTTACAAAGTTACAAGAAAGTTAATACCTAATCCTGATTATCTAACTAATATCAATACAACTGATCCTAATAATCCTCTTTTAATTATAGGAAGAGAAGGAGAAAGCTTAAGTAAGATCGGTATTGATACACTTGAATATAGTGATACTGATATTAACTATAGTGTTAATTTACTTAAAAACTCTGTTGATGGAGAAAAGTATACATTAGGTAATACTTATAGACAAATTAAACTTGAAAGTGAAAAAGATAACTGGAGATGTGAATGATGGACAATTTTTTAATTGGGGATTTTGAAGGTCCACTTGATTTGCTTGTACATCTAGTTAAGCAATCAAAAATAGAAATATGTGATTTAAAACTGGTAGACATTACTAATCAATATATTAATTTCTTAAAGTTAATGAAAGATATGAATCTAGATATAGCTAGTGAATATTTAGTAATGGCAAGTGAATTAATTGAGATGAAAAGTAGATTCTTACTTCCTAGGGTAGATAAGGAAGAAGATGATACTTATGAAGAAAATCCAGAAGAAGAGTTAAAGAGAAGACTTCTTGAATATGAAAAATATAAAGAAAGTGTTTCTTCTTTTAGAAGCTTAGAAGAAAAAAGAAGCGCTTATTTTACTAAAGTTCCAGAAAGAATAGATGAATATACTAATCAAAAAATAGAGAATACAGAAAATGTAACTGCATTTGATTTATTAAGCGCACTTGAGAAATTATTAGAAAGAAAAGATTATCAAAAGCCTTTAAAAACTAAAATTGCTAGAAGAGAACTATCTGTTAATGATAGAGTTAGTAAAATTAGGGATATATTAAAGACTAAGAAAAGGGTTGATTTCTTATCTTTATTTGAAGAAGTGACTAGGGAATATGTAGTTGTTACATTCCTAGGAATACTTGAAATGGCCAAAAACAAAGAAATTATTTTGAAACAAGATGAAAATTTTGGTAGTATAATACTTGAAAGAGTTGATTAAAATGAATTTGGAAAGCATAATTGAAGGTATATTATTTGTAGTAGGAGATGAAGGTATTACTATTAAAGAGATATGTGACTGTACTAATGCTGGTGAAGAAGAAGTTAAAGAAGCTTTGACTAGTCTTAGAAAAGAATATGAAAACCCTAATCGTGGTCTTAGAATATCTTTCCTTGGTAATACTTTTAAATTAACTACTAAAAGTGAACATAAAGAATACTATGAAAAGCTAGTTACTGAATCTCATGGATTTAGTTTATCTAATGCCTCATTAGAGACACTTGCTATAATAGCTTATAATGAACCTGTTACAAGACTTAGTATCAATAATATAAGAGGAGTTGATTCATCTCAAATAGTAAGAAAACTTCTTGCTAGAGGCTTTATTAAAGAATGTGGAAAAGAAGATTCAATCGGACATCCAACTCTTTATAAAACAACTGATGAATTCCTTGATTATTTTGGACTTGCTACAAAAGAAGATTTACCTAAATTAGATATAAAAGATAAACCTATATTAAATGATGAAGTTGAACTTTATGAATCTAACTATAAAGAAGAAACTGTATAGGAGGATATATGGATTTAGAAAAAATAGGTAGATTAATAAGAAAAATTAGAAAAGATAACAATTTAACTCAAGAAGAATTTGCTAAAAAGTATGGAGTTACTTATCAGGCCGTTAGTAAATGGGAAAGAGGTGCTAATTTACCTGATATTAGTTTACTTAAGCAAATAAGTAAAGACTATAATGTGTCTTTTGAAGATATCCTTGAGGGTGAAATGATTAGAAAGAGAACTAGAAAACAAGTTATTTTCTTATCACTTCTTGGAGTAATTGCTATTTTATTAGTTATATTTTTAATTAATTATTTTGGAAGTGGTAAGTCATATAACTTTAAGACTTTCTCTTCTAGCTGCTCTGCTTTTAAAGTAAGTGGCAGTATTGCATATGATAAGAATAAATCTTCTATATATATATCTAATATTAATTACTGTAGTGGTGATGATCAAACTATATATGATAAGATAGAGTGTAGACTATATGAAAAAGAAGAAAATGTTACTAAACTAATCAGTAAGTGTGAACCTAGTAAGAAAAATGTTAAACTAGAAGAATATTTAGATGAAGTAGAGATAAATGCAAATAATTATAAACAAATATGTAAAAAGTATGATAATAC
Source organism: Caryophanales bacterium (assembly GCA_016292035.1). GTDB lineage: Bacteria > Bacillota_I > Bacilli_A > RF39 > UBA660 > RUG727. The sequence continues at coordinate 6,206 of JAEEZR010000007.1, read as the reverse complement.
TTCTATATATTTAGAGATAAGTGCTTATAAGGATAATAAGATTACTTCTTATAATGTCCCACTTAGTTTAAATGATAATTGCTCTAATGATAAATAAAAAACTATCCATAAGGATAGCTTTTTTAATTCTTTATGGTGCTCGCTAGGGGAGTCGAACCCCTACATCCAAAGGATACACGATTTTGAGTCGTGCGCGTCTACCAATTCCGCCATGCGAGCAACTAAAGTAATTATATATGATTTAAATATAATTTTCAACTTTATTCATAAAATAAAGTATGAATGATTCATTAGGAAAAATGCTTAATAAAGTTAAGATTAGTAATTATATATATATTATATTTATAGTTATTTCTTTAATAGGTTTTTATGCTAATAAGAATCAAAAAGATTATATATTTAATAATAACAAAAAGTCTCTAAAAAAAGCTCATAATGCTAGAATGGTTATTTTAGTAATAGCTTTACTTATATATATTTATTATTTAGAAATAAAGGTAGTAGGTAAAAGAAAAAATGCTTCTAGAGAAAAAGCTTTTATAGATAATCTTAATATACTTGCTGCTATTTTGTTTTTAATAGGTGGCATTATTGCTATTTATCTTGAATATAAAGGAAATGAAGAGATAATTATTACTGAATAGCCTTGAATAAAAATGTTTTTTTTACTATAATTAGTTCTATGAAGAGAGGGATTAGTAATGAATTATAAAGAACTTGCGGATTTATTATATCCACATATTACTAAAACAATAGAAGATTATGAAAAGATGTACCCTGAAAGAGATTTAAAAGAAGGACAAATGGTTACTAGATTTGCACCTAGTCCTACTGGAAGAGTTCATATGGGTAATTTATATGCATCATTTTTTCCACAAATGTTTGCAAGAAATACTGATGGTATATTTATTTTAAGAATAGAAGATACTGATCAAAAGAGAGCTATTGAAAATGGAGTAGAGTTAATACTAGATGATTTACATGATTATGGCTATAAAATAGATGAAGATCCTATTAAAGGAGGAGCTTATGGTCCATATATTCAATCTGAAAGAAAAGAAATATATGAAACATTTGCAAAACATTTAGTATCTATTGGTAGAGCTTATCCTTGTTTTTGCTCAGAAGATGATTTAACTCATATGAGAGAAGTACAAGAAGCTAGAAAAGATAGAATAGGCTATTATGGACATTATGCTAAGTGTAGAAATCTAACTATTGAAGAAGTTAAAGAGCATTTAGACAAGGGAGACAAGTTTGTTATTAGATTAAAATCAATGGGTGACTTTAATAAGAGAATGTCATTTACAGATTTAATTAAAGGAACTATTGAACTTCCTGAAAATGATCTAGATCAAGTACTTATTAAGAGCGATGGAATTCCACCTTATGCTTTTGCGCATGTAGTAGATGACCATTTAATGAGAGTTACTCATGTAACTAGAGATGACTCATATATCTCATCTGTTCCTTATCATTTTGAACTATGGGATGCTTTTGGATTTAAGAAACCTCTATTTGCGCATCTACTTCCACTTTGTAAAAAGGATAATGGAAATATTAGAAAGATAAGTAAGAGAAAAGATCCTGAAGCTGCTATTAGCTTTTATCATGAAAATGGATATCCTAAAGAAGCTATTAAGCTTTATTTAGCTACACTTTTAAACTCTAATTTTGAGGAATGGTATTTACAAAATCCTGGTTCTAGTTATTTAGACTTTACATTTAGATTTGATAAGATGAGTACTAGCTGGGCACTATTTGATTTAGATAAATTAATTAGTATTTCTAAGGAATATATATCTAAATTAAAGGCAGAAGAAGTTTATAATTATACTCTTAAATATGCAGAAGAATTTGACAAAGAGTTTTACGATTTATTAACAAAGTATAAAGATTATTCAATTAATGTATTAAATATTGAAAGAGAAGTAGAACGTCCTAGAAAAGATATAGAAAACTTTAAAGCTGTTAGAAGAGAAATAGAGTATATGTATGATGAGTTATTTAATCCTACATATGAAAAGAAAGATTTCTATGATAAAAATATGCTTATAGATTATATAGATAATGTATATGATGAAAATGACGATAAGCAAACATGGTTTGATAAGATTAAAGAAATGTGCCCTAAATATGGTTTTTGCACTGATAACAAAGAATATAAAGCAAATCCAGACAAATATAAAGGAAATACTGCCAGTGCTTGTGAAGCTCTAAGAGTAGCTGTTACTGGTAGAGTAATGAGTCCAGATCTTTATGAAATATTAAAGTTATTAGGAAAAACACGAATTAAAGAAAGAATAGAGAAATTTTAATTTTTCTATTCTTTTTCTTTATCTTTTATGTTAAAATGTTTTTACGGCCCATTGGTGAAATGGTTAACACATCGCCCTCTCAAGGCGACATTCAAGGGTTCAAATCCCTTATGGGTCACCAAAGTGTATATTTAGAGCTATTTTTTAATAGCTCTTTTTTTGACTTTGTTTTTAATTAGTGTTATTATATGTTTTACTTTTTAAGGAGGAATGGTTATGGACTATATAGATCACGAATTAGCTAGTGACCTTTCTGAAAGAATATTAAAAGGGGAATTTAATATACCTAGTGTTACTGAATACAAAATAATAGACTATGTTATTGAGCATTTAAAGGGATTTGATTTAAGTTTTGAAAAGGATTATCGTATGTCTTTTTTACCAGTGGAAACCTTTAAAACTATTAAGTCTTTTCGTCAGTTATATGGTACTAAAACTGCATATTTAGCAAAATACATTTTGAATCAACTTGATATTTGCGCTGAATCTGGTAAAAACGAGTATGTTTCTCATTATAAAGACGGAATGATTTTTACTCGTATTAGTGTTCCTAAAAGATTAGATAGCACAGCTAATATTTATTTAGGGCATGAACTAATTCATGTTATGAAAGAAAATGCTAATAAAGAAGAAATTGCTAGTAGATTTACTTATTTAGAGATTCTTCCTATTTTACATGAACTATTTATGTCCGATATAGCTAGTAATAAGAAATCTTTTATTATTGGTGATAGAATTATGAGTCTTAAAGCATCTTCTTTGCTTCTAGATAAAATTCAAAATAGTAATTCTTTTAAAGATTATAATCTATTTAGATATATTCTTTTAACTAATTATGCTTATTTCTTATCTTATTATTATGCTATTTTACTTTCTGATTTAAAGAATAAATATCCTGATGAAGTATTATCAAGTGTTAGTGAAGTTCTTCTTCAAGATAAGAGTACTAAGGATGTTTTAGAGAGATTTGAATTATTGGATACTTTTGATAAAAATAGATTTGAAGAAATAGAATCTAGGCTGATTAAAAAATGCTTTTAATTGGTCTTTTTTTATTTTATAATAATCGTAGGAGGAATTTAGATGAATAGAGTTGAAATTAAAGAAAAAGCTAAGAGTATGCTTTCAGGTAATTACTGGAATATATGGTGGCCACTACTTGTAATTGGTGTTATTGAATCTTGCTTAAATTATATATTTAAGGTAACTCCTTCAGTAGACTTTAGTAATATTAAAGAATTATTTAATTATCATATGTCTACTGGTGGTTATGTTGGATTTGGTCTTATAGCTATTATTACAGGTGTCATCAATGCAGGTTATTTAAAATATGTTGTTAACTTTGTTAGAACTGGTAAATTTGACGCTAATGACATTATTAACACTATGAAAGAAAAATGGTTAGATTTATTAATAGCAGTTATATTAACAACAGTAATTATTGCTATTGGTTTTGCATGTTTAGTTATTCCTGGAATCATTTTATCATTTGCTTATACACTAGTTACTTTCTTAGTTGTAGATAAGAATGTAAAAGGAATTGACGCTCTTAAAGAAAGTAGAACTCTTATGAGAGGGCATAAATTTGAAGTTTTCATTTTAGGTTTAAGCTTTATTGGATGGGGAATATTAGTTCCATTCACTTTTGGAATTTTGGCTATTTGGCTAGTTCCTTATATTACTGTAACTTTTGCTATTTACTATGATTATTTAACAAAAGATTATAAAAATAATTAGCTTTAAGTATTTAACTTAAAGCTTTTTTAAGGAGTATTATATGTTAAAAGACAACGAATATGTATTTAATGGTGTTTATTATTTTACTGAAGATAGAGTTAACACTATTAATAAAAGATTAAGAGAAGAGTTAAATCTTAAGTATTTGCCTTATTTGGGAGCTAATGTCATTTATGGTAAAGGGGAGATGTGTTTAGAAGAAAACAATGGTGTATTTAAATATTATGTTATTGATAGAAATAATAAAGTATATTTGGAAATATATGATAATGTTTATGACGCTGTTGATTCTTTAGTTAAGCATTATTCTTATTGTTTTAAAGAAGTAAATGAGAGTATGATGAAGTCTATTATTTATGAAGTATTAGGGCTTAAGACCAATAGAAAAGCTATTATAAGATAATCCTTTACATTGAGTATCCTTTATGATAGTATATATCTTATTGTTAAAGGAGAAAGTAAAAATGTTAAACGACAGTGAAGAGATTTGTAACAATGTTATTGAAAATAATATGGTTGTCCCAGGTATGGGTGACTATGAAATAATAGATTATGTGAAAGATTTTACATATTATAAGGAACTTAATTATTCTTCTAGTTTTATGCCTTCACCATTAATGGTAGAAAAACATAAAGCTTTAAATAGTATAAAGAATAATTATGGAATAGAAGCATTTGCTAAAGCTAATTTTATACTAGCTAATGCTGACTATAGAAGAACTAAGGATAAAGATGAATATAGTGTTAATGGCACTATTAAGGAGCATAATATAAGTGTTACTTTACCTGAAAAGTTAAGTACTATTTCAAATACTTATATGTCTCGTGAAATTGTTTCATTACTTAAAGATGGAAATGAAAAAGAGCTTAGTCTTAAATATACTTATAGTAAGGCTATACCTATGTTTCATGAGTTAGTAGAAGCTTATAATTCTTCTATTAAAAAATGTGATTTTATCATTAATCATAGATTAGCTATTTTACAAAGCAATGCTGTTATGCAAAAGAAAGCTTTAGAAGAGAGTAGTGATCCATCTTTATTGAGAATTGGTTTTATGGAAAGTAATGCTGAATTTCTTTCATATTACTATGCAGTTAGATTGTTTAATATTTATTTAAGACAACCTATTAGTGTTCTTTCTAGTGTAAAAGAAGTTGTACTAGGTCAAAAGACTACTGGATTACTTTTAAACTATTATGGACTTACTGATGAAATTAATTTAGATGATTTTTTAAGAACAAGTGATAAATTAGAAAGAAAAGCTTTAAGATAATCTTAAAGCTTTTTTATTTGTTTTAGTAAATTCGATGTTTTTAATAGTATAAAGAATATATTCACATGATATATTATCCATTTCTATGATAGTAGTGTTTTCAATTAATCCTTCTTCTATCATTTGATTTAATTTAAGTGCGATTGATTTAATAAAGTCAGGGAAGTGTCCTTCGCTTAAATCATCCATTGTTATATCTTCTTTGTTTTCATATATTTCATGAATATATATAGTAGCTAATAAACTAATTGCTTTTCTTTGAATAGAAGCTGTATAGTTACTTTCTATTTTTAAGAATAATTCACTTAATCTATCTATATCTTCTATTGTTCTAGGTGTTTTTTCTTCTTCATTATATTCATTTACTATGTTTTCTAGTGTAGTTAATATATCTGCATTATCATTTTTAGAATAGTTAACGATATATTCTAGTTCAGCTTCAAAGGCTTGTAATGTTTCTATAGTAAGTGGAGTAGTGGTTAACTTCTCGTGTTCACTTTCTAACATTTTATTATATTTATCTTCTTTTTCTCTTTTTAACTTTGGATTTATTTTAGCTAATCTAAATAAAAGCACTTCTATATTTTCCATAACTATGTTAGTAGGACTTTGCTTTATTTTTTCTTCTTTCTTTTCTTCTTTTCTAGGCATTATGTCGTAGTTATAAGTATTACTGTTTGCCCACGCATTAATATTTGATATTCTATCTTCATCTGTTTTTTCTTTTCTAAAAAGCGTTTTCTTTTTAAAGCTATTTTTATATTCTTCTATTTCAACTGTATTTGCTACTAGCATTTCTTTTTCGAATATTACATATTCAACTCTTGCTAGATTTTTGTTAAAAAATATAGGAGTGTAAGTTACATCAAAAGAATAT
>JAEEZR010000056.1 GCA_016292035.1 Caryophanales bacterium | reverse complement strand
CATTGCTTCATAAATAGAAGAATCTCCATGTGGATGGTAATTACCCATAACCTCTCCTACTGTTTTAGCAGATTTACGATGAGGTTTATCTGGTGTATAACCACTTTCAAACATAGACCATAAAATACGCCTATTAACAGGTTTTAAACCATCTCTAACATCAGGAAGGGCTCTATCTTGAATAATTGCTTTAGAATATCTAGCAAATCTATCTCCCATTATTTCTTCAAGAGTGTAGTTTTCTATTTTTTCAATAATCTTTTCAGTCTCAGTTTTCTTAGCCATAACTACCTCCTAAAATCATCCTCTAAAGTAAAGTCTACATTTTCATTAATCCATTCTTTTCTAGGCTCTACTTTATCACCCATAAGTACACTTATTCTTTTTTCAGCTAACATAGCATCTTCTATAGTAACTTTAATAAGGCTTCTATTCTTAGGATCCATTGTTGTTTCAAAAAGCTCTTCTGCATCCATTTCACCTAGACCTTTAAATCTATTAATCTTATATGTACCTTTTAAAGCACTTCTCTTTAATGCTAATTCTTCATCAGTTTGAATATATTCTTTAGTCTTATTATATTCAATTGAATATAAAGGTGGATTAGCAACATATATGTACCCTGCTTCTATTAAAGGTTTCATAAATCGATAGAAGAATGTAATTAAAAGTATTTGAATGTGTGCCCCATCATCATCTGCATCGGTCATAATAATTATCTTACCGTAGTTAGAGTCTTCTGGAGTACAATCGCTTCCTATACCAGCTCCAATAGTCTGAATAATTAAGTTCAATTCTTCATTACCATTAATATCATTAGTACTAGCTTTTTCACAGTTTAAAACTTTACCTCTTAAAGGAAGTATTGCCTGTGTTTCTCTATTTCTTCCTGTCTTAGCACTTCCTCCTGCTGAATCACCCTCTACTAAGAAAAGTTCATTTTTCTTTGGATCTTTTCCAGCAGCTTTAGTAAGCTTACCATTAAGTATTTTATCCTTGCCAGATTTTTGTTTACCATTTCTAACTTCTTCTCTAGCTTTTCTAGCAGCTTCACGAGCTACTTTACTCTTTAAAGCTTTTTCCATAATGTTATCAGCTACTGCTTTATTCTCAGCAAAATAATATGATAACTTTTCATATACTATACTTTCAACAACACTTCTTGCTTGAGGAGTACCTAGTTTACCTTTAGTTTGGCCTTCAAACTGTAAAAGATTTTCAGGCACATAAACACTAACTACAGCAGTCAAGCCTTCCCTTGTATCTGATCCTTCAAGTGGTGTTTTACTCTTAAGTAAATTATTATTCTTAACATATTCATTAAAAACTTTAGTAATAGCAGTTTTAAAACCAACTTCGTGAGAACCACCATCTATAGTTTTAACATTATTAACGAAACTTATAATGTTTTCATTATATGAATCTGTATAGCACATTGCAACATGTACTTCAATGCCATCCTTTTTGCCAGTCATATCAATAACTTTATGAAGAGGAGTCTTTTCTGCATTTATATATTCAATAAAAGATACTAGTCCATTGTCATAATGAAAACTTACACTTTTATCTTCTCTTTCATCAGTTATCTCAATAGTTAAGTCATTAATCAAGAATGCACTTTCTCTCATTCTTTCTTCTATAGTACTAAAACTAAATTTAGTAGTTTCAAAAATAGTCTCATCTGGCCAAAATTCTACAGTAGTACCCGTTTTTCTAGTTGTACCTATTTCTTTTAATGGGCTATCTACTTTACCGCCATCCTTAAAACTAATTTGATATACTTTACCATCTTTATTAACGGTAACAACCATCTTTTTAGAAAGAGCATTAACTACTGATGCACCAACACCGTGCAAGCCTCCACTTACCTTGTATCCGCCTTCTTCAAACTTACCACCAGCATGAAGAACTGTATAAATTACTTCTGGAGTACTTTTACCACTAGCGTGCTTACCACAAGGAATACCTCTTCCTTCATCTTCTACTCTAATACTACCACTATTAGTTATAGTTAATCTTATTACTTTACCAAATCCATTAATAGCTTCATCCACTGCGTTATCAACAATTTCCCACACCAAATGATGAAGACCTCTCTTATCAGTAGAGCCAATATACATACCTGGTCTCTTTCTAACTGCTTCTAGGCCTTCTAATATCTTAATGGAACTATCATCATATGCCATGCCAATTACCTCCTGCATATCTTATACATATCAATATTAACACAAGTTTTTATTTTTTGCAAAGAAACAAAGAAAAAAACTGCATAAATGCAGTTTATTATTAAGAACACCTTCCACTAGTTACTACTGAATGGCTAGCAAAGCCATCACTTCTGATGTTAGAGAACTCCCCATTTCCACAACTCCCTGGTAAATCAATATATCCTGTTTTATCACTTTCTACATGGAAAGTTGCTCCATCATAATAACAGGTAACCGTAGAATAAGAACTGTAATTATTAGTTTCACATTCAGGATTGCTTACACCAAATTTACTTGATAATTCATTTTTAAGTTTATTTAATGTAGCGCTTGTGTTACTAGTCCAGTAGTCAGGCCCTATACAAATAGTATTACTGTTTTTCTGATAGCAAACTTCATGCTTTACTACATTACTATTTTCTATTAAAGTTCTCATGAAAGTATGCCCATCTCTTCCTAAATAATCTGTTGTAGAATTAGAAGAAATACGATTAGAAAAAGCCGAACCATTAGTCCAATATAAATATCCGTTTTCAATAGGAAGATTATATTTACCACCAACGCAGCTACACCCTTCTTCATCACAAGTAAGTGTTCCTCCAGTATTTATATCAGAATCTTCAACGTTCATGCTAATAGATGGTGCAGAATAATAATAGTAATAATAATAATCATATGGTGATCCAGCTTCCATAGAACGATTTTTATAATAACAGAAGTTGCCATCTGAATATCCCATTTCATATAGTTTACCGTTTGCATAACTAAAAATATATCTAGCATTAGGAACTTCTAAATCTAATGACTGAAGTTTAAAATCATCATATCCATCAAATAAATTAGCAATAACATTTCCTGTCACATTATCTGCAAAAATAATATCTTTATCATTATACGATTCTCCACTTGCAACTATATCAGCGAAATTTTGATCAGCCATATTATAAAGCCTTTTTACTTGAGTAGTAAAAGTACTTTTTTTACTAGAATCAAAAGTTTTCAAGATATTTGGAACAATTAGTATCATTAGAACTCCAATAAGCGCAATAACTGCTATCATTTCAATCAAAGTAAAACCTTTTTTTCTATTCATATTTACCTACCTTACAATTTCATTGTAACAAAAAATAAAAGAAATGAAAACACATTTTTCATTTCTTTATTAGCTATTAAACATTTCAAAACCTTTTTTAAGAGCATAACTAAGAATTCTATCAGTTATTTCTTCTTCTGGTAAATAATAGCTATAGATAATACCCCCATCTTTAGCAAACAATACCATAGGATCTTTTATATACTTCATCTCAATATTATTACACATATAATTTTCTGAATAAGATCCTAGTTCATTAACCAATCTTTTATAATCATTAGTTGCTTTTTTAGTTATTTCACAACTACTTTTATCAAATAATATCTTATCATTGCTTGTATTATATACAAATATATTATCATTATTGTCTTTATCTTTAAGAAATTCAACTAATCTATTTATATCACTGTCATTATCAGCAATTACAAGCATACCTTTTTGACTCTTAATAATATTTATTAATTCTTTAGCATTCACATTTGTATAGATGGAGTTATTAAGAGAATAATCAGTATTATTTTTATCAGCCTTTAAATCAAAAAATGATAGGCATATAAAAAGGAAGCCCAGGATTATGAGGCTTCCTTTAGATAATTTCTTTTTATTCTTTATCTTACGCATTTTGAATTTGACTCATTACTTCAGAAGCGAAATCATCACTTCTTTTTTCAATACCTTCACCAACTTCAAATCTTACCAT
>JAEEZR010000055.1 GCA_016292035.1 Caryophanales bacterium | reverse complement strand
GCTTACTTTGATGATTCTCAAAGACAAGCTACTAAAAATGCTGGTGAAATAGCTGGACTTAAAGTAGAAAGAATTATCAATGAACCAACAGCTGCAGCACTTGCGTTTGGTCTTGATAAACAAGATAAGAATCAAACAATTTTAGTATATGACTTAGGTGGTGGAACATTCGATGTATCTATCCTTGAATTAGGTGATGGTATATTTGAAGTTAAATCTACTGCTGGTAATAATAAATTAGGTGGAGATGACTTCGATAATTTATTAATGGATTATATAGTATCTGAATTTAAGAAAGAAAATGGTGTAGATTTATCAAAAGATAAAATGGCTATGCAAAGATTAAAAGAAGTTTCTGAAAAAGCTAAAAAAGACTTATCAGGAATGACTCAAACTCAAATCTCAGCTCCATTTATATCTCAAGGTGAAGATGGACCTCTACACTTAGATATGACTATTACACGTGCTAAATTTGAAGATTTAATTAGTGATTTAGTTAATTCTACATTAGAACCTGTAAGAAAAGCATTAAAAGATGCTAAATTAGATAAAAAAGATATTGATAAAGTAATTCTTGTTGGTGGATCAACTCGTATCCCAATGGTTCAAGAATTAGTTGAAAAAGAACTTGGTCAAACACCATCACATGAAGTTAACCCAGATGAAGCTGTAGCTATTGGTGCTGCAATTCAAGGTGGAGTTTTAACTGGTGAAGTTAATGATATCGTACTTCTTGATGTTACACCATTATCACTTGGTATTGAAACATTAGGTGGTGTATGTACAGTATTAATACCACGTAATACAACAATCCCAACTTCTAAATCACAAGTATTCTCAACTGCTGCTGATAATCAACCAGCTGTTGATATACACGTACTACAAGGTGAAAGAAGTATGGCATCTGATAATAAGACACTTGGTAACTTCCAATTAGTTGGAATACCTGCTGCACCAAGAGGAGTACCACAAATTGAAGTTAAATTTGATATAGATGCTAATGGTATCGTAAATGTTACTGCTAAAGATTTAGGAACTAATAAAGAACAATCAATTACTATTACTTCATCTACAAACCTTTCTGATGAAGAAATAGAAAGAATGAAGAAAGAAGCTGAAGAACATAAAGCAGAAGATGAAAGACGTAAAGCTGAAGCTGATACAAGAAATGAAGCAGAACAATTAGTATTCCAAACTGAAAAGACATTAAAAGATCTTGGAGATAAAGTAGAAGCATCTGAAAAAGAAGAAATAGAAAATCTAATTAAAGATGTTAATAAAGCTTTAGAAAAAGATAATATTGATGATATAAAAGAAAAGAAAGATAAACTTTCTGAAAAAGCTATGGCACTTGCTACTAGAGTATATGAAGAAGCTGCTAAAGCAAACCAAGCTAGTCAAGCACAATCAGCTGATGAAGAACCTAAACAAGAAGAAGATGTAAAAGAAGCTGAATATGAAGAAAAATAATAATTCATAATAAACTAAGAAGTTCTAGATTACTAGAGCTTCTCTAGTGTTTAAAGGAGAAAATATGAAGAAACAACCATTACGTAGTGAAATTAAAAAAGAAGATCAATGGGATTTAACGTTGATATATAAGAATGGTGAAGAATGGGAAAAGGATTTAGAAAAAGCTAAAAAAGAAATAAAAAAAGTTGTTGATTTTAAAGATATGCTCAGTAGTAGTAAAAGACTATGTGAGTATATGAAATATGAGGAGGAAACAGAAAGACTACTTAATAAATTATATTATTATGCACATTTAAGTCATGATGTTGATACTACAAATACAAAATATCAAAAAATGCTTACAAGTATTAAAGATGTTTTTAATGAATATAATGAATTATCATCATATATTCAACCATTATTTATGAGTGTTGACTATGAAGTTATTAAAAAATATATGGAAGAAGAACCATCTTTAAAAGAACATGAATTTAATTTTGAGGCATTATATCGTTATAAACCTCATACTTTATCTGAATCCGAAGAAAGAATACTTAATGCTTTATCAAATACACTAAATAGCCCTAGTGAGATATATGAAGCATTAACTGATTCTGATATGACTTATGGTGAAATAACTCTAGAAGATGGTAGTAAAGTTGAAATGACTGATAGTAACTATCGTGTGTACATTGAATCAAATGATAGAAATGTAAGAAAACAAGCTTTTGATATGATGTATGATACATATAGTAAATATAAAAATACTATAACTAAGACTTATGTAGGTGATATTGATGCTTCAATAGCTACAGCAAAATTAAAAAATTATGATAGTGCTAGAAGCGCTGCATTATTTGGTGATAACGTTGATAACAAAATATATGATAATTTAATTGATACTGTACATAAAAATATGAATGTTATATATAAATATTTAGATTTAAAGAAAGAAGTATTAGAATTAGATGAGCTACATTTATATGACGTATATGCCAAATTATTAAATGTAGATACAATGAATAATTATACTTTTGAAGAAGCTAAGAATATAGTGATAAATGCTCTAAGTATATTAGGTGATGACTATATTAATAATTTGAAAAAAGCATTTGATGAAAAATGGATTGATATATATAATAATAAAGGTAAAAGAAGTGGTGCATATTCATCAGGATTCTATGATACTAAACCATATTTATTATTAAACTTTGAAGGAAGACTTAATGATATTTCTACTTTAGCACACGAATTAGGGCATTCAATGCATACATATTATTCATGTAAGAATCAACCATATTGGTATTCAAGTTATAATATATTTGTTGCGGAAGTAGCATCAACTGTTAATGAGTTGTTGCTTTCAAAATACTTATTAAAAACTGTTAAAACTAAAGAAGAAAAATTGGTAATATTAAATAGATTAATGGAATTATTCAAAGGAACAATTATACGTCAAACTATGTTTGCTGAATTTGAAAGAGATGTATATCAAATGAGGGAAGATAAAAAACCTTTAAGTAATGATACATTATGTGATCATTATTTTAAATTAAATAAAGAATACTTTGGTGATAATGTAGTTGTTGATGATAAAATTAAATATGAATGGATGCGTATACCACATTTTTACTATGGTTTCTATGTATATAAATATGCTACTGGATTATCAAGTGCATGCTATATAGTAGACGGAATAATTAATAACAAAGAAGGTGCTTTAGAGTCCTACTTAAAATTCTTAACTACTGGTGGTTCAATGTATCCGGTTGATGAATTAAAGGTAGCAGGGGTTGATATTACTAAACCTGAGGTAATTGAAAGTGCTATTAAAATGTTTGATGAAACAATAGAAGATTATAAGAACTTATTAAATGATTAAGGTGTGATGTAAATGAATAAGAAAGATTATTATGAGGTATTAGGAGTAGATAAAAATGCTTCACAAGATGAAATAAAAAGTGCATTTAGAAAACTAGCTAAGAAATATCATCCAGATGTTTCAAAAGAGCCTAATGCAGAAGAAAAATTTAAGGAAGCTCAAGAAGCATATGCAGTTTTATCAGACAATGAAAGACGTAAACAATATGATCAGTTTGGTCACGATGCATTTACTCAAGGTGGTGCTGGTGGAGCTGGATTTAATGGATTTGGAGGATTTGATTTCTCTGGATTTGATTATTCAGATATTATGGATGAAATATTTGGAGGTCTTGGTGGATTTGGAGGTTCTACATCAAGACGTGGTAAAAATAAAGCACGTCGTGGTAGTGACTCTATAATGGGAATGAGACTTACATTTATGGAAGCAGCGTTTGGTTGTAAGAAAGATATTAAAATTGATGTAGTAGAGGAGTGTAAAGACTGTAATGGTAATGGTGGACATGGTGAATCTACATGTGATAAATGTCATGGTAGTGGAACTATAACATCAGAACAACATACTATATTTGGTACTTTCTTATCTAAAACTACATGTAATAAATGTGGCGGAACAGGTAAGACTTATGAAAAAACATGTTCAACATGTCGTGGTTCAGGTAGAGTAAAGAAAACTAAAGAATTAGAAGTTAAAATACCAGCAGGTGTAGATAATGGTACTCGTTTAAAATTAACTGGTAAAGGTGATGCAGGAATTAATGGAGGACCTAATGGTGACTTATATATTGAATTTAAAGTATCAGATCATAAATTCTTTATTAGAGATGAAGAAGATATTTATATAGAAGCACCTATCACTATTACAGAAGCTGTATTAGGGTGTAAGAAAGAAATACCTACACTTGATGGAAATGTTACTCTAACAATCCCAGCAGGGGCTGAATCAGGCGATAAACATCGTATTAAGGGAAAAGGTATTAACAACGAAACATTACGCCGTAAAGGTGACTTATATATCGTTATAAAGATAGTTACTCCTAAGAAATTATCAAAAGAACAAAAGAAACTATTAGAAGAATTAGATAAGACTAATTTAAAAGATGATGACGATATAAAAGAATTTAATAGATTTGTTAAAAATAATGGATAAAAAAAGAAGATAGTTTAAACTATCTTTTTTGATTGAACTTTAGGAAGTTCTTTATTTAACTCCTCATCTATTACAGCTACCATCTGATCTCTTACAAATTCAATAGCTAAACGAGGTACCCAAGTACCAGCATCAGCAGGATTTGCGTTATTTTCAAATATATTAGATTCAGGAATACCAGCTTCAATTCTTTTTTCTATAGAGAAGTCTTTTGAATCATTTTTAAAACGTTTTTCCATTTGCTCATAATCTGGTTTTTCCTGTTGCTTTTCACGTACTTCAGCTCTTGCATGTCTTACATCTTCATCTACTTGTATATATAATGGTACAATTTTATCTTCACCATAATATTCTTTTAAAGATTTATATCCATCTAATGTATTAATAGTTAAATAATCATTATTATCTAAATCTATACTTCTACTAGCAGTAGCATATGTCCATATACCATGTGTAGTATCATATAATCTATACTCAGCTATTTCATTATTTTTTTGCATTTCTTCAAACTTTTCATCATTAATAAAGTAGTATGTTTTTCCTTCTACTTCTCCTTTACGCATGGGTCTAGTAGTATGTAAAACAATACTTTTTAATACATTACCATAATAGTCTTTTAATTCTTTATATAATGTGTCCTTTCCAGAACAACTAGGTCCCATAATAACAAATATTTTTCCCATTTTAGTCATCTCCTTTAAGTTTATCTAATTTTTCATCTATTTGTTTTAGGATTCTTTCATTAGCTGAAGAATCTTGTGGTCTATAATATTT
>JAEEZR010000054.1 GCA_016292035.1 Caryophanales bacterium | reverse complement strand
TATATTATTAAAAGATGCAGGTGTTATTTTAAATTGTTCAATAATTGCTTTTCTTGCTTCCTTACTTTGTCTAACAAGTTCTTCTAGTTCTACTAGTAATGCAGAATTATCAATATGTTCTATTTCTCCTACTTTTTTAGTAGCACCTGGATGAAATTTTAAATATCTTTTTCTAAATGATCCTATTTTTTCATCATTTAATGCACATACTACATCACATATATATACTATTTCTGGATCAAAATATTTTTCTTTCTCACTATCTATTAACACTTCGTTAACTATATATGTCACTCTTAAATTGTCTGTTATATCGTGTGTTAATTTACTAAATGTTATATAATCCATTAATAGTCTTGGTTCAATATTTGAACTTAATAATTTACTTTTACTTTCTTTTGCTTTTCCCATTTTAATCTTTTGCTCCTTCTTTTATGTCTACGTATTATACCACACAAAGAGTCTTCTGTCAAAAAAAAGATAGTTACTATTCTGTAACTATCCATGCAGTTGGTATTCTTCTTAATACTTTTTGTTGTCCTCCTGAAGCAATTGGATTATTTAATAATTCATATTTTCCATCTTCATCTTTTTCAACTAAAGCACTAGATGTTCCACCATCTAAGTTAGCAGCATTTACTGCTCCATAATTTTGTAATAATTCAGTTAACTGAACTAAATCAATTCCTGGTTTAAGGTTTTTATAATCTCTACCATTAATAACTGCAAATAGAATAATTCCATCTGCTCTTTGAGCAATAGCACTTCTTGGAGCTACTCCCCAACCACCATCACCTTTAGCAAATGATGCTTTTCCATTTATTATCAAGAATGGTCCAAATTCAATCGCATCACGTATACCTGCTTTAATAGCATCTTGTTTAGTTCCTCTACCTAGTATTAATTTATTTTCATAAGTGATACCAATAAATCCTCCACCTACTTGTGCATCAACATAATCAGATATTATTTTACCACCTTTAATTACAGTACCATGAGCTATACCACCATTACCAGCCCAAGTTGGATCAAAGAAACCTCCACCATTCATAGCAACAAGTGCATCATTAGCTTTTGCCATGTCATCAAGTCTTTGTCCTTCAGTACCTAACTTATTACTATATGCTAGTGTAACCTTTTCTGGTTTAAATACTGCCATGATATATCCATCATATCCAGATCCTTTTATATATATTTTTTTATATATAGTATCTTCTTTAACTCCTTCAAAAATATCTTTTTCATATTCATTTTCGAATTTTGTTTTGATATAACCATTCATATTAATTAAATCAGGATCTGTATCTTCACCTATTTCAATTAAATAGTTATTAGCAAGTACTTTATTGATATAACTTTCTGTAAAGAACCATCTAGCATATTTTTGATGACTCATTGTAGTCATAGCTGTTGTGATTAAAGTATATCTTGGTTTAGTAATTGGTCCATAAAGAATAAACATTCCTAGAGACATTCCAATAATCATAATTGAGAATATTAATAGAAGTATTCTTTTTACCCCTAAACTTAATTTTAATTTTTTCTTAGTTTTTTTATTCTTTTCCATAAATACACCACTCTAATCTTTTCCAACAAATTTTCCATCTTTGTTTATATCAGTATAATTATATTTTAATTCAAATTCTGGTTTAGAATCATTAGATACATTTTTAAGTGTTTCATTAAATGAAATAATATCTTTAACATAATAGTTAATAGCTGTTTCATAAGCACTTATAAATTGATCACAAACTATTTGGACATCTTGATTCTTATATGTAGTATCAATACATTTTTCTTTTAAGTATTTAGATGCTTGTTCTACATTATCTAAATTAACTGTATAATTATTAACTTCATTTATCCAATTTTCATATTCTTCTAGTGTTTCACTACTCATATTAGATTCAATTTGAAGTAAGTAAACTTTTCTTTCACTATTAATAATTTCTTTCTTTTCATTAAATGTTGTATAACTTGAAATAATCTTTTCTTCTATTTGTTTCTTTTCTTTATTATCCTTATCTATCTTCTTATATATTAAAAATATGCCAGTTGCTATCACAATTAATACTATGAATGCTATTAATATATATACTACTTTCTTTTTCATTTTGTATC
>JAEEZR010000053.1 GCA_016292035.1 Caryophanales bacterium | reverse complement strand
TTTTTCTTAATCTCTAGTTTACTTAATAATTCTCCAGTAACTCTAGTATCTTCTCATAATAATAAATCAACCATTTTTAAAGTATTTATACTTCTTAAAGTAATATCTTCCATATTACCTATGGGTGTTGGTATTAAATAAAGACTTGGACTATTATCATAACTTTTTTGTCTCATATTACCATTCCTTATCTTAAAGAATTATTCTTTTCACTCTCAAATTCCATGTCATCAAGATATTCACCTGTCAACATATCCATAGCTTCTACATATTCAACAGGAAAAACGTTAATAACATTTTTAACATATTTAGAATCTGCAGTTACTAGTATTTCTTTTTCATTAAGTTCAATAGTTTTCATAAGATTAGCTTGTGCTTCTAATACTGAATCCATATTTAATCCATCAAACTCCCTATTTGGAAATAAAGCCTTAGTGAATATATTATATCTATCCTCATGAAGTAATTCAATTAATCCACTTTCTAATCCTTCTCTTTCAATTAATGGATTATTTCTATTAGCCATAACTAATAAAAATAAATTCACAAAATCTTTCTTATCAAAACCTATTTTTTTATTTTGTTGCATAAAATCACCTACTCAAACATTTTAAGTACCTCTTCTTTATAGCTTCCATCATCGTTATGCACATAAAGAGGCGGTAAAACTTTTAGACCTATATTACCACATTTTTTGCCTTCAATCAAAATCATATTTGATTCTGTATCAATTTTTGGGTAAATAAATCTTAATTTTTTAACTTCCAATCCATATTTTTTAAACAAAGATATTATTTCTATTAATCTATCAGTCCTATGAACCATAGCCAAAACTCCATTATTCTTTAATAGATAATGACTAATATCAACTATTTCTTCTAAATTAATCATTTTTTCATGTCTAGCTATCTCTTTATGAATATCCATATTAACATAACTGTTTTCATTTAATCTAAAATATGGCGGATTACATGTTATTACATCAAAACTATCTCCATTATATTTATTCTTTAATTCTTTTATATCCATATTAAGAATCTCTATTTGATCATCTAGTTTATTATAACTAACACTATCCTTAGCTAATTTATAAACATCTTCTTGAATTTCCACTCCTATTATTTTAGCCTGTGTTTTAGTAGAAAGTATCAAAGGAATAGGAGCATTACCACAGCATAAATCCATTATTAGACTAATGTTTTTATTTAATGTCACAAAGTTAGGAAGTAATACTGAATCTAACGAAAAAGAAAACCAATCCTGGTTTTGGTATATCTTTAGATTCTTGTAGCCTACTAAATCATTTAAGACTATCATTAGACTTCTACCTCTATCAAGGAATTAGTTTTAGTTTCTATAGTGATTGTTTTCTTTAATAAGTTTAAAGATACAACTTTACCCTCAATATCACCATTTCTATATATTTCCCCAATTGAAGGCATATTCTTTTTCATTTCAGTATATACTTCATCCTCATATCCTAAACAGCATAATAATCTTCCACATACACCATTTATCTTAGTAGGATTTAATGCTAACATCTGATTTTTAGCCATATTAATAGACACACTATTAAAATCAGTTAAAAATGTGTTACAGCATAGTATTCTGCCACATGGTCCTAATCCACCAACCATCTTAGCTTTATCCCTTACACCTATTTGTCTTAATTCAATACGTGTATGATACTTACTAGCTAATTTCTTAGCTAATTCCCTAAAATCAACTCTAGTATCTGCTAAGAAATGAAATAATAATTGACTTTGATCAAAGCTATATACGGCATCAATTATCTGCATATCAAGTTTCATTTTTTCACTAGTAATTCTAGCATCCTTTAATGCACTAAGAGCTTCTTTCTTATTATGTTCATCAGTTTTCATATCATTCTTATCGGCTTTCCTAATAATGATATTTAATTCTTTACCAAGGTCTTTATCTTCAACTTCATAAGGTGCAACAACAATCTGTCCTAATAGAATACCTTTATCAGAATCAACTATCACATAGTCATCTTTATCTAAAGTTAACTTATTTGTATCATATTAATAAATCGTTTCATCATCTACAAACTTAACACCAACTAGTGGTTGCAGATTACTCACCACCAGTAAATTCAATAATAAACTTATCGAGCATCATATTTATATTTAAATTATAATCCATATTAGAAAGCGTTGTAAATAAAACGTCGATCTTGTTTACGATTTTTTTTGTATCGTTTGTTTTAATTATTATATCAAGTACCTCTCCATAGTTAGTATAATCAAGGTTTTGTTCTTTTCTAATAGCATTTTCGTAGATATTAATCATACTCTTAAATGTAGGTATCCAAAAATCCCTATTACGCAAATCATTTTCAAGTGTCATAGATAGATAAGTTATAGATTCAACTCCCTTAGTTTCTAGTGTATTAATTATATTAATAATAGTCTCATCTATTTCCCCATCATCATGTTTATTATTTACTAAACTATATATCTGACATCTACTTCTAATTGTTTCAATAACTCTATATCTATTGTCTGTATCAATAATAGCTATAACATTACCCTCTGGTTCTTCTAAAAACTTTAATAATGAATTAGCAGCATATTTATTCAATTTATCTGCTTCTTTTATCCAATATATTCTAGGTCTATTTTCAGTAGAAGTGGTTTTAAAGTTTTCTCTTATATCAAGAATCTGTTCCTTTTTTATAAAAGCTCCATCTGCTTCAATAATCATCAAATCACTAAAAGTATTATTATCAATTAATGTAGATACATTTAAAAATTCTTCATCTATTGTATATTTTTTAAACAATTCCTTAATAAAAGAAAGAATTAATTCATTCTTTTTTTCATAATTCTTAGTTTCAATTAAGAACGCATGGCTTATCTTATCATTCTTAATACAACTACTAATTTCTTCACAAAATAATAATTGTTCATCTTTAAACATATCTAACATAGTAATCACCTCAAAAGATTAATACATATAGTAAGGCTAAAGAAAGCAAAGATGGAAATCCCAATAATGTAATCAAAAGCAAAGTATAGCCATTAATAGGTATAATTATATTAAAATCACTAGCTATAGTATTAAATCCATACAATATAATAAAACTTAATAAAAA
>JAEEZR010000052.1 GCA_016292035.1 Caryophanales bacterium | reverse complement strand
CTTGCTATTAATTAAATATACAACAAAAAGTTCGATAATGCAAAACAAGAAAACATACCTACTAACTATCAAAACAGCTATATATACACCAACACCTTGAATTACATTTTTAGCTCTTTCAAGAAGAGTACCAAATACATCTCCAAGACTATCACAATCACTTGTAAGTCTTTGTACAAATAATCCAGTAGAATTACTGTTTATTGTCGAAGTTTCAATCTTTAAAATGCTTCTTGCTATTTCTATTTTAATCTTTTCTACCATTTCAATATATAACTTATCACCTAAAGCATCAGTAAAATAGTTGATAACTTTATTAATTAAACTAACTGCTAGAATAACAAGTGATATAAGTAATAATTGATTAAGCATATTATCAGTTAAATATATTATCTTTTTAGCACTAAATATTGGAACTATAATATTTATACCAATTCTTAGCAAATTCAATATAACATATATTATTAATTTATAAACTGGTGGTTTACCAGTTTTATAAACAAACTTTAAATTATTTAGAAACTTCTTCATAAACACCATCCTACTATAACGTAACAATTATAACATGCTAAACAGAAAAAGTCACAAAAAAGAAAGATAACTATTACTTAGTTATCTTTTCTCATAGTTACTTTATAGTCAACAAAGCCAAACTTCTTATATAAATTATAAGCCTGTGTATTAGCAAGTAATACATTGATATCTACTTTATTATCTCCAGCTATTTTTAAGGCTTCACTAATTAATGAAGAAGCTATGCCTTTTCTTCTATATTCTTTTTCTACATATAAAGCATCAATAAAGAATACATTATTAATTTTCTTTAAAAATAAATATCCTTTAATAATATTATCTTCTTTATAAGCAAGTAAATAAAAGTCTTTATTAACAATCATATTCTTATAATAGTCTTTTACTCTAAAACTCTCATCAATAGTATTATCATACTGTTTTTCATCCATGATAAGTTCGTTTAATAAGTTATCACAAATATTAGCATCTTCTTCACTAATTATTCTTTCAATCATAAAGTACTCCTATTCTAATTATTAATCACTTTTTTAAATACATATCTACCAAATATTAAATTACCATAGATATAATCTCCACTTTTCCATTCTACTATTAAGTAGTCACCATCGATATCATAAGCACTCATAGTATCTGGTTGGCAAAAGTTTTTAAAGAAACCTTTAGTATATGTCGAATTTACTACTTTTCCCTTAGTATAAGTTAAAGTAAAACTTCCATCTGGAAACACAGATAATTTTTCAAGATACTTTTTAGTATCTATATTCTTTGGATCAAAACTATCAAGAGTTTCTACTGTACCAACACACTCCCAAAGTCCTACTAGATTGTTGTCTGGCACAAAAGGAACATCAGTATTATCTTTAATTCTAATATCGTCTTCAGTGTAGTGCTTACTATCTATTTTTTTGTAAACAGCTACTCTTTCTTCTTCGCCATATAACCCTACTAGATAAACATACATTAAATCATTTTCTATCTCGTATTTACAAGCTCTATCATCAACATAAATAAAGCCTTTGCTCCAAGATACAACCCAATATCTGTGTCCATCATCCATTAGATATAGCTCTTTAAGACCTACCTCTACAGGCTCATCTAATAGATTTCCTTTTTTGTATTCGTCTTTGCTTTCACAAATACCTACAAGCTCCCATTTTCCAATTGCTTTTTCGTCATTAATAAATACATTCATATTTCCTATTCCCCTCTCTTTGTTAACCAAAAGAGTATTCAAGGTATCAATTCTATTATTCATAATATTTATTTGTTTCTTAAAGCTTTCAATTTTATTTAGAATATCATTATCTTCTACATTACTAATCTCACTTAATTCAAATCCTAGGCTTTTATAAGCAAGAATAGTTTTCATCTCTTCAATGTTCTTTTCATCAAAATATCTATATCCAGTGTAAACATCTACGAGGGCCGGACTTAGAAGACCTTTTTCTTCATAAAATCTTATAGTCTTAAGTGAAACATCAAACATTTTGGCAAAATCGCCTATTTTAATCATACCTTTTCCTCCTTGGCATACAGAGTATATACCTACCCTTAAGGGAAGAGTCAATACATTTTTTTATTTTTTCTTCTTCATTTTAATAATAGCAACTATAGCCACTACTGACCATACTATTTGAAGAGTAAAACTAAACCATGCATTTTTAGGGAATAAACCTATAGCCATAAATAAACCTGCAAATAGGTTAAGCACTTGATAAAGCATTCCATTTTTAATCTTACCAGTAGATAGAAGAGTATAAGCTATAAGTACTAATATCATTCCTATCCATCCACATATATCATATATCATTATTATCACTCCTAGTTTATTATAACATATCAATTATTGTACTTGTCTTCTAATTACTAAATATAAAAATCAATAATATAAAGCTATCCATTAGTTTAAAGTATATTCATAAATAGCGCTATTTTCTGGTTTAAAATCTTTAAATTTAGTATCTTCTGTAAAACCTAAAATAACAAAGTGAATACATCTAATAAATGCTCCATGTGACACAACTAACACTGTTTTATTATCAAAGTTATTCTTAAGATAATCAATAAATCTAGAAGCTCTATCTAAACAGTCTCTTAAAGGCTCAATACCATGAGTAGAATCATTTAGCTTATAATCCCATTGTCTATCAGTAACTTCTCTATTCTTAACAGTTCCTTCATAATCACCATAGCATCTTTCAATTATTAAATCATTTATAATGATTTCTTTCTTTCCGCCAGTTAATATTTTAGCTGTGTCATAAGCTCTTTTTAATGGAGAAGAAAAACATACATCAATATCATCTATAGCAATAGATTTAGAAAGCTCCTTAACAGCTTCTATTCCTTCTTCACACATATCAATATCCCTTGTCCCCTGAACAAAGCCTTTTTGGTTCCACATAGTTTTACCATGCCTTACCAAATACAAATGAATCATAAATCACCTCAATTTTAAAAAACACTATAATATGCTTTTAATATGAATAGTCTTTCTTATCCCTTTTAACCAAACCATCACTTGTAAGTTCATAAAGAGTTTCAGAAACTTCTTTAATATATTTTCTATCATGAGAAACACTTATGATAGTACCATTAAAATTTTTCAATACTCTTCTAATAACAGGATTAGAAAGTGGACTTACATTTCTTGTAGGTTCATCAAGCACTAACACATCACATTTATTAAGAACTAACTTCATTAAAATAAGTTTAGCTTTAGTACCATTACTAATATTATCTATTTTACCTGTCATTTCATCCCTAGTAAAATTCATATTACCAAGAAACATTCTAGCCTTAGTAATGGATTCCTTATCCTTACTATCGCATATAAAATCTATAACATTCTCACATTTTCCTAAAATATCATCATACTCTTGTGGCATATAGCCTACATTAATATCAGTTCTGTCTTTAAGTTCATCATATATCTTCTTTATTAAAGTACTCTTACCTACTCCATTTTTACCAATAATACATATATGTTCATTACCAACAACTTTTAATCTAACGTTACTAGAAAGAATATTATCTTCTACTTTTAATTCATCAATATTAATATCAAGTATTATTTTCTTTCTAGGCATATCAACTTCTTCGAAAAAGAAATTAATAGCTTCTTCTACATCAGGAACTTGTACAAGTTCTTTTTCATTAAGTCTTTTTTCTTGTGACTTTAGTGATCCCATCTTCCTCTTAAGCATTTTTGCTCCATGAGGATCACTCCTAGAAATACTATTTTGAGCATTCTCTACTTTTTGCATTATTTTTCTTAGCTTTTCTTCAGCTTTGTCTTTTTCTCTCTTTTCATTCTTTGCTACTTGAGTTGTTTTTTCAATATTTCTAACTCTATTTTTAACATAAGAATCATAATTAGTCCTACTATAAGTATATTTAGGTTCAGTCTTTTTCATTATCTGCTCTATATGTAAAATACAGTTAGCAGTTTTAGATAAAAGTGTTTCATCATGTGAAACATATATAATAGGCTTACCAGATTTAATAATAAAATCTTCTAACCATCTTAAAGCATCTATATCTAAATCATTAGTAGGTTCATCTAGTAATAAAATATCATAATCTATAAGCATTAACCTTAATATACCTACTTTAACTTTTTCTCCACCAGATAAAGTCCTAATTTTTTGTTTAACTATTTTTTCATTCATATTAAAGAATTCTATATATCTATAGAAATCATTAATCTTACTATAGTAGTCATACTCATCATCAAATAAATAATCATAGACAGTTTTATCTAGATTTTCATTACTCATAGACTGCTCTAAATAACCAATAGTATTACCTCTATTATTAATTGAACCACTTACAGAGGCAAAATCAGCTCTATTAACTATTGCTTTTAAAAGTGTAGATTTGCCATTACCTTCTTCACCGATAATAGCAAGTTTATCTTTGGCATTTAAAACAAAACTTAAATCTTTAATTAAGCACCTATCACCAATATATATAGTTAAGTCTTTTACTTCTAACATTTAAATGCCTCCTTGTAACTATCTTCTACAATCGTATTTTAAACTATAATCATCCTCTTTTATATCAGAATAAATTACATTATATTCTCTATCAGTATCAGTAACAAATCCACATTTCTCATGTACTCTTAAAGAAGCTAGATTCTGCTTATTAACACATGAAAACAACCTAAAATCCCCTTCTTTTTTTAGAACATTAATCATATCCCTTATTAGCTTAGAAGCATAACCATTTTTTCTATAATAAGGATGTGTAGCCAAAGCCTCTAAATAATATACATCATTCTTTATTCTATAAAGCCTTAAAGCACTTACCCAAACTTCATCACTATTAGTAAGCACCCATATAGAAGTGTTACCTATTTTGAAAAATTCATTTTTTAAATATGATAGATAATCCTCTTCACATTTCTTAATTCTAAGATCTTTATCCTTAATATCAGGAAACATTGATAAAGAATTAACAACATTATCCTCATAATAAATATCCATTAGTTTTCTTTCATCAACAGCCTGATAAGACTTCATCTGATATAACATAATAATTCCTCCCCTTGAATACAATTATTATAGCATACTCGTGATTATTTTAACACTATGATATTTTGCTTGATTATGTTAAAATACTCTTGAGGTATAAATATGATAGGAAATGATTGGGATATTAAATTAAAAACTGTCTGGGAAAGCCCTAACTTCAAACAATTTTTAAACATAGTAAAAAATAAGTATAAAGAAAATACGTGCTTCCCAGAATTTAATAACATTTTTAATTCGCTTAAACTAACACCATATAATCAAGTAAAAGTAGTAATATTAGGGCAAGATCCATATCATGGAGTCGGAGAAGCACATGGTCTTTCATTTTCTGTTCAAGACACAGTAAAAAAGCCACCTTCTTTAAAAAATATATTCAAAGAATTAAAAGATGATTTAAACATAGATGAACCAGAAAGCGGAAACTTAACAAAATGGGCTAAAGAAGGAGTACTTTTATTAAACAGTGTACTCACTGTAGAAAAAGATAAACCAGCTTCTCATAGTAAACTAGGATGGGAATTATTTACTGATCACATAATTAAACTACTAAATCAAAAAGAAGAACCAGTAGTATTTATCCTATGGGGTAACTTTGCAAGAAGTAAAAAAGTATTTATCACAAACAAAAAACACTTAGTAATAGAAAGTCCTCATCCTTCTCCATTCTCTGCCCGCAATGGCTTCTTTGGAAGTAAACCATTCTCTAAAACAAATGAATTTTTAAAAAAGAATGGCATAAAAGAAATAGACTGGAACTTAAAAAAGAACTAGATAACCAAATTATCTAGTTCTTTTTCTATAGCTTCTTTAAGTTCAACACCAGCATATGGATATTTCTTATCTATTTTTCTAATACGAACTATTAAAGTATAAGGAAACTTATAATATAAAGAATTAAAGTCTTCTACATTTTTATTAAATAATGTTCTAAGAGAAATAAACTTTATCTCTTCTCTATCTAAATCATTCATAATACCATCAAAACTTTTAACAGCATTTAGCTTAGAAAAGTTATCCTTATAAATACTTTTAATCTGCTCATGTACTCTAGATAATAGTATATCTTTTTCATTTAAAGTTAACTTATTGCTTTTAATATTTCTAACTTCCTCAAAATCTTTAATATCTAAATCAAGTTCTCTATTAATAATATTAATTAATCTTAATATCTCATCTTCTTTTTTCTTAAGATTATCATCTAAATCTCTATCACACATATCAAGCTTATAAATAATTGTATTTAAACGCTCATTCTTAGCAATAAAGAATATGCTAACTAAACTACCAATCAATAAAATAGTCCCAATAATATAAATAGCGCTAATCATATATAAGCCTCCTTACTATTAAAATTATAACACATAATTGCCTAAATAAAAAGGATGAAAAACATCCTATTTACTTTTTTTGCATTTGCATTCTTTATCTTTGCAAGTACATTTTTTACCTTCTTTGCATCCACATTTGCAAGTATCCTTACATTCACATTTTTTCTTACAAGCCATTTCATATCCTCCATAGTAATTATAACAAATTATCTTCTTCCTTGTCTAGGATCACCTCCCATCATACCTCCTCCCATCATTTGATTAGGAAGAGAAGTAGTTTCTACTCCATTAATAATAACAACTCCGCCATTTAGCTTAGCACTTCCATCATAGTCAAAAGTAGACTGACCATTTACTCTTATAGTTCCTCCATTAATAACTATATCTCCATTTGAATCAACTCCATCAGTATCTCCTTGTCCCATATTAATTGCAATATCTCCACCATTTATTTCCACTAAGACACTATACTTACTAGACTTATTACCAGCGTTTATACCGTCATCACTTGCATTAATAGTAATATTTCCTCCATCAATTTTAGCGTATGTTGCTTCAAGTCCTTCATGTGCAGTTAAATTTAATGTGCCATTCTTTATGTTTAAAAGGCCATCACTATGAATAGCATCATCACTGCTTTCAATGTTAATAACTCCAGAGTTAATAACAATGCTGCTAATTGCATCCATTCCGTCTTTACTACATTTAATATTAAATTCTCCTCCATCAATAACGATGTATCCTAAGTCTTCTTCTTCATCATTATTAGACTTAATAGCATCTCCTAGTGCATCTATATTGAAAACACCGTCTATAATGTTTACATAATCTTTTCCTCTTATTGCATCATCACCAGAATTAATAATATATGTTCCGCTTTTAATAACTATATTATCTTTAGAAACAATACCATCAAGATTAGAATTAATTGTTAATGATCCTTCTCCTTCAAATATCAAATCATCACTAGAATAAATAGCCCCGTCTTCTTCCTCGTTAACACTAGATTCTATAAAGTTTTCTCCTATAAGTTTAATAGTAACACTTTTAGCATTAATAATGTTAATAGCAGGTCCTTCACTTTTAATAGATGCATTATTAAGAGTAATAACAACATTCTCTTCAGTATCTATAACTAACGAATCACTTTCACCAGTAATTTCAAAAGAGCCTCCTTCAGTAATTCTTCTGTTAATAACCTTATCATTATTAACATATTCTTCCTTATTAGTATAAGCTATATAAAATCCAACTCCCGTGCAAACAAGAAGTAAAAAAGCTATACTAATAATAACAATTTGTTTTTTATCTATATTTTTCATATTTCTCCTTTCTAAACTATGTCATTAGCGTCATAAGTAATAATTGAATACCTTTTAACACTTTCATTACTATCAAATATTCTTTTAATAATTTCTTCATCCTTAGTACTTACTTCAATCGCATAGTCATATCCTTCTTTAGTATAATTAATAGACTTAAATCTATTCTTAACCTTATTACTATTAAAAGAAAGACTAAGATCTTTTTCTATATCATTATCACTATGCACGATTGCTACATAAGGTTTTTTACCTATTTGAATATGTTCTAAACTAAGAAGTAAAACTGTTACTACTAAACTAGTTAAAACACCTACTTCAAATAATGTACATCCACAAATAATTCCTATATAAACACTCCAAAGTAAATAAAGCATATCAACTGGATCTTTAACTGATGTTCTAAATCTTATAATAGCAAGAGCACCAATAGTACCAAGTGTAATAATAATATTAGATTGTAAACAAAGTATTATAGTCGATATAAAAAAAGGTAAAATAGCTATTGTTATATTGAATGATTTATTATAAAAAGCCCTATGAGAAACAAATCTATAAATAATAAATTCATAAACACTCAAAAGAAGTACCATTAATAAAACACTCATAATAACAGTAGTACTTACATTAGAATTACTATAAGTACTAATAATATTTTCAAATATATTTATCATCTAAATCCTCCATTCATAACTAAATCAATTTTATTTCTTCCTAAAAAATATTTAGAAAAAGATGTCTGTTTAAAATTATATGACTCTACTACCTCTTTAATATAAGAAGGTAATATATAGTCAAACTTAACTTCCAATAAATTTTCTCCTTTCCCTTGTAAATAATACTTAACATAATTTCCATTTAAAAAATTATCTATATCATAGGAAGCAGAAATCTTACTATCAAAAGTAATTCTAATATTTGTTATTTCTTCCACGTAAGCTATTCTTTCATAGTCAATTATTATTTTGGGAGTATACAAATAAATCATCATATCTTTAGATAGTTCTCTTATTAATTTTTTATCACTATAAGAAATAACACTATATTCTTTATTAATAATATACTTATACTCTTCTATTGACAATTTAGTACTCTCCTTATGGCATCTACCTTCTAGTTTTTCTTTTCTCTCTAAAACTATATAAGATAAATCATTTCCATAATACCTTATTCTCCACTTATATCTTTTAGATAAATGAGCAAAAGTATCATTAAGAGATGTATCATAATAATCATCAAAATAAAGAGAATGAATAATATATTTACCTTCTTTAGGAGTATGTTTATCTATTACTAATAAAGAACTTATTCTACTTCTAAGTAAAGACAAATCTTTATTATTAAGAATATATTTCCACTCATTTCTATACTTTGTCATAAGCTTCTCCTTCCTTTGACAAATAAAGTATATAAAATGATTATTAAACGAAAATTAAAAAATAAAAAAAGTAAAGATTATTTCTTTACTTTTTAAAAATTATTTTAAAAGTTGTTCTATTATCTTTTGAACTTGCTTCTATAGTTCCATTATGGTTATTAACTATAGCTTTTGCTATTGCTAGACCTAGTCCATATCTATTATCTTTTCTACTTCTAGATTTATCAGATCTATAGAACCTTTCAAAAATCTTCTGTCTATCTTCATCCTTAATAGCTTCACCAGTATTAATAATAGATAAAGTAATATCATTTTTACTATTTCTTAAAATAACATCTATAGTGCTCTTCTTATAACTATGATATATGGCATTATCAATAATAATGTTAATTAATCTTTCAATATCATCCCTATAACAATTAAGTAAAATATCACTTTTAACATCAGTGTTAATTAAAACTTCATGCTCATAAGCAATAGAATCAAAAGTAGTGCAACACTTTTCAGCTATTTTTGATAAGTTTTCTTCCTTAAATAAAGCCTTATTACAAACATTCTCTATTTTAGATAAATCAAGCATACTAGTTATTAATCTATTCATCTTTTCAGATTCATACTTAATGTTTTCTACATACTTACTATTCTTTTTATCAATCTTTATTTCATCAGAAGAAGCAATAATCACTGATAAAGGTGTCTTGAGTTCATGAGAAGCATCTGCAATAAAATCTTTTTGTTTATTGAAAGCTTCTACTGCAGGTTTAGTAATCCATTTAGTAATTTTTAAACTTAATAAGTATATAAGAATCTCACTAAGCAAGAAAACTATTATAGACTCACTAAGTAAAAAGATTAATTTATTTTTAATAGTTGATGTATTTAAAATAGTAATCATATTAGAGTTTCTATAATTATATGCATAATTTGAAAAATACAAACTACCTATTTTCTTATCCCCTACATTAGAGTTATTAATTAAATCATTAGATATTTTTTTAATATCAAAGCTATTATCATAAGTACCATGATTAATAATATTATTTACTTTACCATTTTTTATATTAACTGTATAAATTTCATAGTCCATGAAAATCATATTTTCAGGAGTAGATTTAACATTTCTATCTTTAAAACCTTTATTATCCATAAATGATATATTTCTATTAATATTATCATATTCTCTCTTATAACTTATTACATTTATGGTTAATAAGCTAATAAATAAAATAGAAGAGAAAATAATAAATAAAGTTAATAAAGTCTTCTTACTTAATTCCTTCATCTAGCACCTCCATTTTATAACCCAGATTTCTAACTGACTTAATAGTTACATTTGAACCAATAAGTTTAAGTTTCTTTCTAATAAATGATAAATATGCTTCTAAATTATTAGAAAATGATTCATTATCAAGTCCCCAAACTTTATCATATATCATATCCTTTGAAAGAATTTGACAAGGATTAGAAATAAAATATTCAAGAAGTTGAAACTCTTTATTTATAATACTAATCTTTTCATTAGTATTCTTATTAATCACATTACATGTCTTTAAATCAAGCATAATATCTTCAAATTCAAGAATATTATTTTTAACACTTTGAGTTCTAAGAAGAGCATTAACTCTCGCTACTACCTCATCAATATGAAATGGTTTAGTAATATAGTCATTAGCTCCTTCATTAAATCCTAAAAGCTTGTCATCTATCTCACTCTTAGCAGTTAACATTATTACTTTAGAATTAATGCTATTATTTCTAATCTCTTTAAGTATCTCTATCCCATTTTTATATGGAAGCATAATATCTAAAATGATTAAATCATATATGCCTAGAAGTGCATTATAGCTTCCCTCTTCACCATCAAAACATATATCAACACTATACTTTTCTTTTCTAAGTCTATCAGCTACTAAATTAGCAAGTGCTTCTTCATCTTCAACTATTAATAACCTCATAAATTTCACCTCTCTTAAATAATATAAAAGAAATGTTAAATTAACATTAAATGTAAAAATATTATATCACAAATAAAAAAACGACTAAACTAGTCGTTTATTATCTTTAGTTATAAACCAAATTAAAAGTGATCCAATAAAATTACCAAGAATACAAATAATAATAGAAAAGCTAAAAGTTCTAGCAACACCTAGAGTAATAATATTAGCTATACAGTGTTGAAAACCACAGAATATAAATAAAGGTATTCCATAAATAATTCCAAGATTAGTGCCCTTTTTATACATATATACAGCTATATACATAATAACTCCACATAGTACAGACTTAATAAAGAAAGAAAGTGAAATATCCCATGATTTAGCTTTAACCAAAGCATTAGCTACTATTTCCTTATCAGCAAAACTAAATACTAATCCTAAAAGATACCCAGCTAATAAATTAACAACAAGAATAAGTAATAAATCTAAAGGTTTTATCTTATCTTGAAATAAGAATCCACACTTACCAGTAAATAGATTTTGCCCCATATAGCATACACCTAAAAGACCAAGAGCAAATATAACAGGGCCTATTGGATTACCTAACTTTAAAAGTGCATAGTTACCAAGTCCAATTAAAATAGATGCACCTATACTTTTTTTAATTAAATCAATTTTCATAAACGATCCTCCTAAAATAATTATACAAAAATAATTAAAAAAAGAATAGCATTTTTAGCTATCCTGTTTTTCTAATAATATACTATCAAGTAGTCTATAGATTTTATTCCACTCTTCCTGAGTTTTAGGATTACCTAGAAACTCTAAAGTATCTGGATTATATAAACTAGCAAATATTTTTAATTTACCATTTTCATCTTTAGAATTATCAGTATAAACAATGTAATCTCTATTATTATCATCATTAGTAAAGGTAAGTATGACATCATACTCTTTTCTGCCACCATCAGGAAGTACACTATAAATTTTATTATTTTTCATTACTTAAGGCCCTTTCCAACTTCATTTTCATCAGAATTAATAGAAGTCCTTATATTATTTAAACTCTCGATAAAATTTTTCTGAAGAACAAGAGCTTGTTTTTCATATTCATTAAGTATATCATTTAGTTTTTTATTAAAATCACTAGCTTTAGCCTGATTTTGTTCAATAGTCCTATTAAGTTCTAATAACTCATTTTCTTTTTCCTGAATCTCTTTATCTAAACTTTCAATCTTATCCATTTTAGATTTTTCCTCAGGAGAAACACCAACAGTACCATCGTTAGGTTTAAATACACTTATATTACCAACAGTTTCATCTTTATTTAGAATAATTCCACCAGCTGCTTTAAAAGTATCATCATAGTTTTCCTTAATAAACCACTCAATTGAATCAGTATCCATATCAGGAGGAATTATTTCGTCTAGATTAAGAGGGAGAATACCATTTAAATCAAGATTATCTTGTCTATTAATATAAACATTATAGAATCTTCCTCCATCACTTTTTTCATTAGGTATAAGATAAACATTAACATTACTACATCTTCTATTAATAAGTTCTTCTTGCTTCTTATTAGAAGCATTAATCTCTTCAACTAAATAATTAGTTCTAGGAAGCATAGAAAGCTTATCATATAAACTTTTAAATGCATCACTATTATCTGGATAGAAAGACAAAGCCAAATCATTAACAGCTTTTTTAACAACATCTTCATCCCACGTATGTCCTTCAAGCAAAAGAACTGTTATATCTTTTAAATCCTTAGCAGTTATTCTATTATCACCAGATATTATAGTAGAATTACCACATAAGTACTGAGTCAAAGCAGAAGTTGTTAATCCTCTAGGAAGACGACTTATTCTATCAGCCTCTTTAATCTGCTCCATTGTTTCTTCATGATTATTTTTATATATAAATAACTTTCTTTCTTCCTTTAGTTTAATCTCATCAACAATATGTTCAATATTATCATTAATAATAAGAGCACCAAATATTTGGTCTTCCATAGTGTTTCTATCACTTTCTAAAGGAACGACATTTAAACATAACTTACTAATAATCTTCTTAATTGACTCATAATTATCTTTCATTAGATAAGCAGCAGTAAGTTCTTTTATATCATTTGCCTTAAAAAGATTATAAAAATCATTATCATTAACACACTTAAGTAATTCTCTATTAAGCTCAGTTAAACCAACCTTAGGCAAATCACTTATTTCAAATGCTTCATTAATATCTTTTAATACTTCTTTATGTTTCTCTAAAGCATTTTTCTTATTAATAAGATCTGCTTTTTCATTTTTTAAACCAATCTCCTGAATTAAAAAACCAATTCTCTTACTAGCATTAATCTTGTTATAACATTCATTAATCTCTTCATCAGTAACATTTTGAAAATTATCTTGAACTACTTTAAAGAATTTATCTTTAACTCTATCATGTGCAAAAAAGCCATAGGCAATTAACTCATCAATTACAGGTTTAAACTCGGTTTGGCTTATCTTTATACCATTAAAACTAACATTAGCAGCCAAATAACTTGCTATAGAAGAAAACTTTATATTAGGTAATTCTTCTAACGAATTAGCACTGTTAATAAGTTCAACTACGTTATTATGTCTTTTTATCTCTCTTTCATCATTCATAATACTCCTCCATAAAGACAAACCCTATCATAAAAATTATATCATAAAACAAAATAAAAGACTAACATAAATTAGTCTTTTATTATTTTTAAACACAAGTATACCCACCATCTATTGGTAAAATAACGCCTGTTACATAACTAGCTTCATCACTGGCTAAAAATATAGCACCTGCATTAAGTTCGCCTTCTTTTCCATATCTTCTCATTGGAACATGACTATTAGCAAACTCTTTAAAATAATCGCTATCAAGTACATCAGTAGTAAGCTCAGTATAAAAATATCCTGGGCATATAGCATTAACAGTAATATTATACTTAGCAAGCTCAGCAGCAGCTGCTCTTGTGAAATTAACAACTCCACCTTTTGATGAATGATAAGCAATAGTAGGAATTTCTGTATTACCAACCATTCCATACATAGATGCAATATTAATTACTCTACCATAGTTATTTTTCTTCATAATACTTGCAAATGCTCTAGTCATTTTAAATACACTAGTTAAATCAGTATCAATAGTGAAATCCCATTCTTCATCAAGCATATCTAAAACGCCTTTATCTTTAGAAGCTCCTGCACAGTTAACTAAAATATCAACTTTACCAAATTCTTTTTCAGCTAAACTAGCAGCACTATTAATATCTTCTGTTGAAGTTACATCACACTTAATTGGTAAAACTCTAACTCCTGCAGAAGCAAGTTCATTTTTAAGCTCTTCAAGTCTCTCAACTCTTCTTGCTAAGATAACTAAATCTGCCCCTTGACTAGCAAAAGCTTTAGCCATTTGTCTTCCAAGTCCAGAACTAGCACCACTAATAACAGCAACTTTTCCTTTTAAATTAAACATATTATCAACCTTCCTATAATAATTGTATCAAATCTTTTTTAATTTCTCTAGGTTCAAATGTAGAACTGTTAATTTAATACTTTCTTTTGTTAATCACATTCAGACATATATATTGGTTTATCAATTGTAATAATAAAATGCTAAATTCTTTTAATTTTTTTAAGTGTTAGAACATGCCAGTTCTTTTGCTCTTTACCACCTTCATTATGGTATTCAATAATCTCAAATAAATCTTTCCTTAATTCTTCAATATCTTCTTTGCTAAAATAAGCATAAAACCTTTTTTCTTTTGTTTGCTTATCCTCTAATACCTTGTAATTGTACTTTGTTCCATTTGGAAGAATTTCAGCTTCTGGATGCACTTCAGAATTTTGAAAATTAATAATGAATAGTCCCTCATCATTTAATCCTTCATACACAACACCAAATAGTTTTCTCATATCATCAACATCTAAATGAGGATTTCTCCATGAAATGATAAGATCTGCTTTTGAATCAAAAACTTTATCAAAATCATCCGCTAAAAAATTATATTTTTTTACTTGAGTAATTCCTATTCTTTTTTGCTCTTCTAAAAAGGTATCAACAGCATCAGTGGAAACAACATCATACCCTGACTCTTGAAGCATAGCAGCAAGTTGTCCACATCCACTTCCAAATTCTATGATTTTTACGTTTTTATCTTTTGGTAATACACTTTTAACATAATTAAATAATTTTTTCCATTTTTCTATTTCGGGATCTACATTACTGTTTCCAATATATTCTAAGGCACCACCTAAATTATACATATCAATTGTTTTCTTGTTATATTCACTCATAATATACCTCTAATAATCATTATATCATAAATATTTCTAATTTTTTCACTATATAGTCGTGGAAACAACCTGAGAATAGACGTATGTAGTATTTACTTTTTTGAATTCTTTTTTGTTTGTATATATTCTAATATTTTGTCATTTTTCATTGGATAAAACTTTAAGCCGTTTACACTTTGCTCCGAATCAGTATATTCAAATCCAAGATGTTCATATACACCTTTTGCATATGGTGATGAGTTAACTGTGTAATAACCAGATGTGTTTAATTCACAAATTTTATCAAATAAAGCTCTACCTATTCCTCGTTTATGAAATTTTCCATCTACAAAGAAAAGAGCTATATGATTATAGTTTTTTGTTGCTATTATTCCGAGCAATTCTTCATTTTCAAATGCACCCCAAAAGTCTCTTTCAGAAATCCAATTCTTATCATCAATTGCTTTCTTAAATTCTTTTATTCCTTCTTCAGTATAATCAGGTGCTTCATATTCTAAAAAAGTTCTCCATATTAAATCTAATACTTTAGGCATTTCTTCTTCTTTGATTTTTCTAATTTCCATGTTATCACCTTCTAACACTATTATATTGTAAAGTTTTAAGCCTTTTGTCGTGAGCCATGGTGGCAGTGATTATTTTCTTCATTTACTGTTCTTAATTTATTAATTTCATCCTTATAGGAATTATATATTATATCTATTCTTTCTTTTAATTCAGGAAATGAGTTACATATACTTATATATGAACATTCAACATATTGTTCATGTTCTAAGTCATATAATTGTCTCGCTACTCTTGATTTAAAAATATCAACTAAATCTTCTGGTTTATAATAAAAATCATATCCCATTTCTTTTGATAATTCATTAATTTTATTTAATAATCCAGGATGCAGATAAACTAATCTATCAAATTCATCTTTTTTAAAGTCTTTATTTAATTTATTTTTATAATATCTCCATTTATCTAAAATATCAGAACCATCTTTTTTCATACTGGATGGTTTATTAGGATATCTATATATTTTAACTAAGCCTTCCCTTTCTGCTTTCAATAATCCTTCATAAACATTTTCACAATATTCTTCACTTAATGTATCTACCCCTACTTCAGAAACTACTTCATCAAATCCGGTATGAATATTTTTAAATGTTTCATCTGAAAACGAATAAATTGATGAACTATTTGAGAACATTTTTTCAAAAGCTCCTGGAATATTTTCCACTAATTCCCAAGGACCATTTTTATCAGTATCAAAGTGTCCAATATCATACGTTAAGTCATCTCCACATCTTCCACTAAAATTAAGAGCTAAAACTTTTTGTGGAGTTGCATATACATATACTCCATGTGTAGATTTTCTTGGCTCTAATCTTTTTATGCCATGCTCTTTGCTTCCATGATAAACTATTCCCACATCATCACATCCTACATCAATTATACCATATTTATTTTCTTTAAAAACACCTGTGAAAAGATATCTAAAATATGTTTTTAACGATTTTTCGAAAATTTTAGCAATAACATTATACTGATTGGGTATGTTTCTTTTTATCTAATAAAACACCTTCGTAATTATAAATATCTAATGGAAATCCATATTTTTCACATAGACTTGCAAACGATTCAATTATTTGCATATTTTTTTCATCATGAGTTTGTTCATCAGTAATTGGTAATATTAAACCAACAATGTATTGGGAATCCACTTTATCTTT
>JAEEZR010000051.1 GCA_016292035.1 Caryophanales bacterium | reverse complement strand
TTGATTATCCACTATTTCCATTTTTTTTATTCCTAAATTGTGCCTAAAAAAAGGATGATTAATACTATTTAAAATTAATAAAAAATAGTGATATAATAATATCGATTTATGACTTATATTTTCTTAAGGAGGAATGGAATGAAAAAAGAAATAATTATTGGAATTATCGTAGGAATAATTATAGGACTGATTGGCGGAATACTAATAGGAAAAAATATTAACAAATATTCTGATATATATTCAACAGGAAACGGAGAAGATATAGCTAATGAATATGATAAAAAATTCATCGGTAAATGGGAAAATGGAACAAAATATGAAGATTTAGAAAAAGAATTAAATAATAAATTAAATGAATATAAAAAAAAGTATTATTCATTAACACCTGGAAAACAGGCATGTCTTGGTAATAATAATTACCTAATTACTGATACTTTATACAATACCACTCTTTTAATTAATAAAGATGGTACAGTTGAGTATAAAAATTATTCTGGAACAATAGATGTTAATTGTGAAATAAGTATAAAAACTCTTTTGCATTATAAGGGAACTTATGAAAATTCAAAAATAATATATAAAGAAGCAAAAGTATTAATAGATAGTAATGAATGGCAAGAAACTAGACAAGTATTTAATATCTACCTTGAAGATAATGATACTTTAAAATATTACAACGCAAATTCAAATAACAATAAATATACATTATTTATTAGAAGATAATTTCAGTGATTTAAAAAATAAAAAAGATGAAAATAATTCATCTTTTTTTTGTGCCTAAATTATTCCTGAGAAAAAAATAAAAGCCTTGATTTTTCAAGACTTTATTTCAAATTGGAGCGGATGATGGGAATCGGACCCACGTAGTTAGCTTGGAAGGCTAAGGTTCTACCATTGAACTACATCCGCATCAAAGTAGACATTTATAATTATATCAAAGTAACTATAAATGTCAACACTTTTTTTATTTATTATTTTTTAGATTTAGTTGTTGTTTTCTTTGTTGTCTTAGTAGTCTTCTTAGTTGTAGTTGTTTTTGTCTTCTTAGCATCATCAGATTTTTTAGCACTTGAAGTCTTTGCAGTCTTCTTAGGTTTAGGTGCTCCTGCTAATGCTTTTTCAAGTCTATCTTCTACTTTTTTCTCTTCATCAGCTTCATCTTGGTATTGGTTGTCATCTTCATAATTAACTTCTTCAGCAGCTGGGCTAAAATGTCTTGCTACTATAATGAATACTACAAGTGCAAATGCTAAACCAAGAACTACATATGTTAACCAAGGTTTAACAGCATTCATTCTTTCCATAACATCAAATCTATCTTCAACATTCATTTGATATTCAGAGTGAATTTCTTCAAGTATTTGAGTTTCATATGATTCATTAAATCCTTTAAATGTTTGATCTCCAACAATTATATAAGGAACACCAGTTACTTGATCTTCTTCATTAAAGAACTTAGCAACTTTAGTCATTAATTCTTTATTGTTTTCATCATACCAAACTTCATAATCGACAATTTCAAAATATTGTCCTTCAGTTTCTTGAATACTACTGAACCATTGTTCTGCTTCAGCACAGTGTGAACAACCTTCACCTCTAAAGAAATAAACTTTAACTTTAGCATTACTTAATGTTTCAGTAGCTACGTCATCAGCACTTACTTTAGTAAGACCAAATCCAAATACCATAGCTATTAAAAGTAGTGGTAATACTAATAATTTTAATTTACCTTTCATTTCATTACCCTCCTAAAAATAATGATACAACAAAAATAAAAAGATATCAACTTTTATTAGTTGATATCCCCTTTATTATCTAGCTTTTCTATCTCAACACCACTTATGTATTCGAACTTCTTACTAATCTTATCACTAGTAGTTTGTATCTCCTTAACATCTTGATTAACTGTCTCTATATTTTTAGCAAGTTTATTCCATCTATCTTTATATCTAGTGAACTCAATACCAAGTTTATTTAATTCTTCATGAATAACAGTAGTATACTTATCTCTTTCGATATTCTTAATAATCATTTGAATTACTGTAAGTGTACTCATTAAAGTAGTTGGAGATACTATCCATACTCTTCTTTTATAAGAGTAATCAATTAAATCTGGATGATATGCATTTATCTCGGCAAATATAGCTTCAGCTGGTAAAAACATAATTGCTTGATCTGCTGTAACATCAGGAATAATATACTTCTCACTAATAGCATCTATATGCTTTCTAACATCTGCTTTAAATAGTTTTACATATCTTTCTCTCATCTCTTGAGGTAATTTTTTATCTGTCATATTTCTATAGTTTTCTAGTGGAAACTTAGAGTCTATTACTATAGTACCTAGTGGTTCTGGCGCATATAAAACCGAATCAGCAACAGTACCATTAACAAGTGTTTGTTGAAGACTATATATCTTAGAGTTATTTTCTCCAAATACACTTGCTAGTATTTGTTTAAGATTAACTTCTCCATATATACCTCTACTCTTCTTATCAGTAAGTATTCCTTGTAAAGAGACAATATCATTAGATAAACTATC
>JAEEZR010000050.1 GCA_016292035.1 Caryophanales bacterium | reverse complement strand
TTTTAGGTTTATTTCTTAATCTACTAGCAATTCTTTCTAGCTTTTCTTTGTCCCTAGCTACTAATATTAGTTCATAATTTAGACTATCTAAATACTTAGTCATTTCTAAACCAATACCTGATGATGCTCCTGTTACTAGTGCTCTCATATTACCACCCTACTATTATTATACCATGTTTTTTAGTTTTTTAAACAGAAAAAGATTTCCTAAACATTAATCTAAGAAATCTTTTAGTTTTACTGATCTTGATGGATGTCTTAATTTTCTTAAGGCCTTAGATTCGATTTGACGAATTCTCTCACGAGTTACATTAAACTCTTTTCCAACTTCTTCTAAAGTTCTAGCTCTACCATCATCTAAACCAAATCTTAGTCTTAATACTTTTTGCTCACGATCAGTTAATTCTCCTAATACTTCCATAATAGCTTCTTTTAGAAGTGAATATGATGCTTCATCTGCTACTGGTCCAAATGTTTCATCAGGTATAAAATCACCTAATACTGAATCCTCATCTTCACCAACAGGTGATTCCATAGATACTGGTTCTTGTGCATACTTAAGTATTTCACGTACTCTTTCTACTGGCATATTCATTTCTATAGCAATTTCATCTGGTGTTGGTTCTCTACCATTTTCTTGTGTTAATTGTCTACTAACACGTATTAATTTATTAATTGTTTCTACCATATGAACAGGAATACGAATTGTTCTTGCTTGATCAGCTATAGCACGAGTAATTGCTTGTCTTATCCACCATGTTGCATATGTTGAGAATTTAAATCCTTTAAGATAATCAAACTTTTCTGTAGCCTTTATTAGTCCAATATTACCCTCTTGGATTAAGTCTAGGAATAACACTCCACGACCAACATATCTTTTAGCAATTGATACTACTAAACGTAGATTTGCTTCAGCTAGTTTTTTCTTAGCTTCTTCATCTCCACTTGCAATACGCATACCTAAATCTATTTCTTCTGCAGGTGATAGTAATTTTACTGTACCTATCTCTTTCAAATACATTCTAACATGGTCAGTAAGTGGTCCTTCGTTATCATTTAAATCTTCAAAGTCCCATTCGCCAATTTCTTCTTCTAGTTCTGCTAGTTCATCATCATCAGGTGCTTCCATGTCTATTTCTTCTTCTACATGATATGTATAATCTTCACCTAAACCATCTAAATTAGCATAATCTTCTAATTCTTTATTTGATACTACATCATCTTTAAGTTTACTATAATCTGCATCTTCTTTTTTTTCTTCTTCTTTTATTTTTTCCTTTTTGTTTTTGAATTCATCTAGGATTTGTTTTTCAAGGTCTGTTATACTAATTTTATCAGTATTCCCTAGTATTTCCTTGATTCTATCAATTATCGCATCATAAAGATCATCACAACCAACTTCTTCACATATAAAAAGTATTTGATCTTTATATTTTTTCATATAACTTGATACGCTTTTATTATTCATACAAATTACCTCCTATAGTACCCAACTTTTTAACACCATGTCCACCTTTAGTGTAATCATAATCATCAGGTACTTCTTTAACTCTTTCAATACCATATTTATCTATTAAGGCTTCTGTTAATTTTGTATATCTATCGACTGCTTCAGGATAATTCTTCTCATTTATATATTTAACTGTTGGTAGTATAAAAAAGTTAAATAATCCTATTATTTCTTCTCTATCTTCACTTTTACCGTAGTCTTCCATTAAGTACTTAGCTATTTGTGGTCCTACTATATCATATTCATATAACACTTTTTTATATTTAGGTTCCTTTTGCATAACATTGTTTCTAAAACCTCTTAATGTTTCAAGTAAACCACAATCATCTGATAATTCTAATATATCACATACTATTGTAGTTATGTAGCAATAGCCATTATACATTGTATGGTGAATACAACTATCACCAGGATAGTAATAAGTTTTGTAATATGAACAATATCCCTCTTCACCATCACCTTTAAAATCATAATTTCCACAACTTCCACATTGTCCTGAGTAACTTGCCATATGTATTCCCCCTTAAGAGTACTTCCTATTATAACATAAAACACAAAAAAAAGAAAGTATTTCTACTCTCTATCTTAATTGTACAGTTGCTTCTTGAGATTCTTCAACGTGTTTTGCTGGTACTTTATCCTCCAAAACTGATGCCATTAATTCTATTTCTTCTTTATGTTCTTCTACATATCTATCAAATGCTTCTTGTGAAATTCTACCCATGTCATATAATGCTTTTATATCGCCTATAGTCATAATACACCCTCCTAATTCAATTATATAAAATAAAAATAAAAAAAGATAGAATAATCTATCTTAATTTACAATTATTTTACTAATTCTAGAATTACCATTAAAGCGTCATCGCCTCTACGTTCAGTAGTTTTAAGAATTCTAGTATATCCTCCGTTACGATCTTTGTAACGAGGAGCAAGTTCATCAAATACTTTTTTAACTGCTTCTGTATCGTTTTGTAAGAAAGCAAGTGCTTGTCTTCTAGATACTAAGTTTCCGTTTTTACCATATGTAATCATCTTATCAACAAATTTACGAACTT
This sequence comes from Caryophanales bacterium, assembly GCA_016292035.1. Lineage (GTDB taxonomy): Bacteria > Bacillota_I > Bacilli_A > RF39 > UBA660 > RUG727. Next base: position 178 of record JAEEZR010000050.1, on the reverse strand, counting down.
CTTTAGCTCTTGTTTCTGTTGTAGTGATTCTTTCATTCATGATAACATCTTTAGTTTGATTAGCTAACATGCTTCTTCTATGTTTGTTATCACGACCTTATTTTCTATAAGCCATTATTGTTCCTCCTTACTTATTTATCTTCATCACGAAGTACTAATCCAAGTTCTCTAACTTTAT
>JAEEZR010000006.1 GCA_016292035.1 Caryophanales bacterium | reverse complement strand
CTTTTCTCATGTACTGATTTAAATAATAACATACACTAGCTTTAATATGAATATTACACCCTGCATTACCGATGCCCTCTAAGTATTTATATAAATCAATTTTAGACATAATAGTGCACTCATCTGGATATGAGCCTGGAGTTATTTCATAGTCATCTATAAGACTAGAACTCAAAATGAAATAAAAAGATCTACTAGTCATATAAAATGCACTGTCACTTCTACTAGAATCTATTCCTTTAAAAATGTTTGAATAATCACCAAAAGGATAAACTGATAAAAATATTTTATCACCATAACGAGACTCAATTCCTTGACTAGCAGGACCTAAAATATATCCACTATCTAGAATTTGCTTAAGTGTTTTTAACTTCAAAGACAAATTATTGCAATCGAACATAACACCATGGAAAAACTTATCTCTCATATATATTTTATCCATACTATTTCACCTATGCGAATTATTATGTGTTATCAAAGAGTTTTTGTCAAGAAAAAAGATCAAATATTTTGACCTCTATTTATTTAAATCTATTTTTATCTCTTCAATTATATGTCCAATATTACCTTCACCAGCATATCTAGTCATATCAAAGAAATTGTCATTAACATCTACCCATTCAAGCTTATTAACTTCTTCTACTAACTCTACTTCTTTATTTAGTATTCCATAATAAACTTCTAATGACTTATTAAATGAGACATATTCTATATTCATAAAATGTTTTAACTCTACATCATTTTTACTAATATTAGTTTCTTCAACTAATTCTCTATAAGCTTCATTTAATCCATCATTTTCTTTTTCTATTTTTCCACCAACTAAATTATACATACCCATATAAGGCTCTTTAGTTCTTTTACACATTAAAGTTTTATTCATTTCCTTATTAAAAATAACTATTACATTATATTGTTTCATAAACACTCCTATAATTTTTTTATGTCAATTAATCCTCTTGTATGATACCCCTGCTTGTTATAAAAATTGATGGCAAGATCATTATAAGCAAATACATCAATTACTACATATTCACATCCTACGCTTCTAAAATAATCTTCAATCTTTGCCATTAATTGTTGTCCTAGTCCACTACTTCTTACACTTTTTGATACTATTAATTCAGTGATTTCTCCTCTTTTAGGACACTTATAATCTAAATAGTCATATTTATCATACGTTCCAATTATGCCCATGATAACAGCTACAGCTTTGTTATTTTCTACAGCAATAAAACATTTTCCATTATTCTCTTTTACTTCTTGTAAATCCAAAACAGCCATTTTATCACGATATTCGGGGTGCAATTGATCTAAATTATCTTTATCAATAGTTAAAATATATTCTTCTAGTTCTACTAATAAATCTTTTACATCTTCTAAATACTTATCTTCATATTCAATAATGCTCATCTAATCACCTAAATAAATTATAACATAAAAGAATTATTATAAAATAGTTATTATTTATCTAGTATCATTTATTACTATTAGTCATAACTATCTTTTCTATAATACTTAGCATATCGTCAATATCATTGTATTCAAAAACATTCTCAGTAACTGCATATATAGAACCACTAACTTTAGTTCCTCTTTTATGAATACAATATATAGGAGTATTATCATCAAAAGCCCATCCAAGCTCTATTCCAAGTCCAGTAGCAGGATAACTGCATTCAGCTATTAATAAATCAAGATTTCTATAAAAATCTCTAGTATTAGATGAAGTATTTGAAAACTCGTGTGGCAATATTACTTCGTATTGTTTTAAAGCCTCATCATTTCTTACTGGAGCATACAATTCATTTTGATAATCAAAACCCTTAGAATGCGCAATATATATTTTCATAAATATTCCTCCAAGTTAATTATATCAAAAAAGACTAGCTTTACCTAGTCTTTTAAAAGTATATTAATAATTCTTCTTTGCCTTAATTGCGGCTTGTGCAGCAGCTAGTCTAGCTACTGGTACTCTAAATGGAGAGCATGATACATAATCTAGTCCTACTTTATTATAGAATTCGATTGATTTAGGATCTCCACCAGTTTCACCACATACACCTAAATGTATATTAGGTCTAACTGCTTTACCTTTTTGTACTGCCATTTCAATTAGTTTACCAACACCAGTTTGATCTAGAGTTTTGAAAGGATCTTCTTCATAGATTTTCTTTTCATAGTAAGCTGGTAAGAATTTACCTGCATCATCTCTAGAGAAACCAAATGTCATTTGAGTTAAATCGTTAGTACCAAAACTGAAGAACTCTGCTTCTTTAGCAATATCATCAGCTGTTAGAGCAGCTCTTGGTATTTCTATCATAGTACCAACTTCATATTTCATATCAATGCCAGCATTTTTGATTTCTTCATCAGCTGTAGCTACTACTACATCTTTAACATATTTAAGTTCTTTTACTTCACCAACAAGTGGAATCATAATTTCAGGAGTAACATTCCATTCAGGATGTCTCTTCTTAGTATTGATAGCAGCTCTTATAACTGCTTTAGTTTGCATCTTAGCTATTTCTGGATAAGTAACAGCTAAACGACAACCTCTATGACCCATCATTGGGTTAAATTCATGAAGTGAAGAAATAATTGCTTTAATTTGTTCAACTGTTTTACCTTGAGTTTTAGCAAGT
>JAEEZR010000049.1 GCA_016292035.1 Caryophanales bacterium | reverse complement strand
GAGTTTTAAAGGGTTTTAACGAGTAGAGTGGTGTAGAAATGTGCCTGTTTAAGAACCCCCTGAAGCTAGGCCTATGGCCTAGCACTTTTTTTATAATATGTTATAATATTTTTGTAAGGAGGTTTTTATGGAAAGACACGTTCGAATATTATATAAGAATTGGAAAGGTGAAGTAGGTTATAGAAATATTATTCCTATTAGTATCGATTATAAATTCTCTGAGTGGCACAAGGAAACGCAATGGATAATGACTGCTTTTGATCTAGATAAAATGGCTGAAAGAGGATTTGCTTGTAAGGATATTATAGAGTGGGAAGTAGCAGAAGACTATGAAGTCTCTAAAGAAAGCGAAGAAGCCTATAGAAAGTATATTAATAAAACTAGGTAAACCTAATAAGGTTGTTCTTAATATAGAATTTAGAAGAGATAAAAAGAAGAGCAAATGCTCTTCTTTTTTATTGACTTATGTAGTAACAAATGATAAATTAAAGGTGAATTAATCAGGGAGGAAAGTAGTATGAGTAATGATGAAATAACAAAGCTTAATGAAAGACTTAATGCTTTACAATCATTTAAAGGTGAAATGATAAATCTTATTGAAAAAAAGAAGGCACTAGAAGAAAGCAGTGAAGTTCGTGAATATCTTGAGGTTCTAGAAGGAATTAAGAATTGTAGTTCTTATTCTTTTGAAGACATTGATAAGATGACTGATGCTCAATTAATTGAAAAAGCTATTAAGGATTTTTGTCCTAAAGAAAGTAAAAAAATTTATGTCGTTAAAGCAGAAGCTTCTGATTTTATTTCTGACATAGTTGTTCTTGTTGATCTTGAATCTGGAAGTCCTCGTTTTGTTGAAAAAGAAGAATTTGAAGAATTCAAAAAAGAGAATAATGTCATTTATCCAATGTTTGATAGTTTTGATAATTATTATAGGAAACTTAGAGCAGGCTATTTTGGCATGGTACTTAGAGATGGAAATGATGAGGATGCTTATGAAAGAGTTTTAGGTATATCTCATTTTACTATTGATAATCATAATAATAATTCTCAAGCTAAATAGCTTGAGTTTTTTATTTGCATTATATTTATACTTGATATATAATACTTTCTAAAGAGGTGCTCTTATGAGAGTTTTTAGAGAAGGTATATGTATTGTTAGTAAAGATGAATTATTTAAATGTTCACTGCCAGATTATTTGGTTTTTGATAGAGAAGTAGAGGGCATGTATATAACAAGTGATGCTGATACTATAAGTTATATTAGAGGAAGAATTAGTATTCTTAATTATGATGAAGTAATGTCTTTATCTAAAGAACAGTTAATTCGTTTATATGAATACTATGTAGCTAGGGCTAATTCATATTTACAAATGATTAATTCTAGACCTAATATGATTCATCAAAATGATGTATTTATTTCTAGTTTTGAGAGATACGAATCTTTAGCTCATAGTGTAGCTGATTATATTAATGAAAAAGATTATTATGATGAATTAATATATAAGTGTTTCTCATATCAAAGAAGAAAAGCAAAGCAAGCTTAATGCTTGCTTTTTTATTGTAGAAAACTATTTAATTACATGTTATAATGCTATTATAGGGATGATTGGTAGAGGAAAAACATATATTATATGGAGGATAATATGAGAGAGTTTCTTAGTGGTGATAATAAATCTGATAAGACTATGTTTTTTGTTAATATTGCTATTATATTTGTTCATATATTTTTAATGTTTATATATACATTTATTCATAGTAGTTTGCTAATTATAATTAATACTCTTTCTATAGCTTTTTATGTATGTATGATTACTACTAGTTATACTAATCCTAAAAGATATGTAGTAATAGCTTTTACTGAAGTATGGACTCATATGATAGTAGCAGCTTTATGTTTTGGATGGGGTGCTTGTTTTCAAAATTATGCATTTTCTATTATTACTGCATGTTTCTTACCTGCTCATGAAGAAGGTAGAGATAAGTTTTATCAGACTGTTCCATATATTTATTCATTTTCTGTAATAATTACTTATTTTGCCTTATTGTTTGTTTTAGATTTAATGCCTAGTGGCTCTGTTTTAAATGTTAATGATACCATTATGAAGATACTATTCTTCTTTAATAATGCTGTTTCATTTATCGCTATTATGGGCGCTACTATATTCTATACATCTAAAAGTAAGAGAAAGGTTTATGAACTTACTAGAAAAGCAGACTTTGATGAGCTTACTCTTCTTTATAATAGATACGCTATTACACAGATGAATACTCAAGTTAGAAATCATGCTCAGTCTCTTCGTAAAGATTATAGTATAGCTATATTAGATATAGATCATTTTAAGAAAGTTAATGATAAATATGGTCATAATAGTGGTGACTTAGTTTTAAAACAAATTAGTAATATTCTTAAGAATATTGGTAGTGATAATATTATCCCTGGAAGATGGGGAGGAGAAGAATTTATTTTAATAGGCACTAGTGATATGAGATATGAAACATTTATAAAACAAATGGTTAAATTAAATGAAAAAATAGCGCATACTAAGTTTAAAATAGAAAATCATGAACAAATAGATATAACTGTTTCTATAGGCGTTAGTAGTATACCATATGATATGTCTATGGAAGATGCAGTTGGTCTTGCTGATGAAAACTTATATGAAGCTAAAAATACTGGAAGAAACAAAGTTGTTGGATAAGCTAGTTTTACTGGCTTTTTTCTTTTAAACAGGTTATAATGTATATACCTTTAAAAGGAGGTGTATATATGAAAGATATTTATGATTTATGGCTTCATAGAAAAGAACCTAAAGGTAGAATTAATTTAACTATGTTTTTAGTTAATACCTTTTTAATTATTTGCCATTTATTCTTTTTAGTAGTATTCATTATACTTAAGAGTAAGTTTATGTTTATCTATAACTTGATATCTTTAGTAATGTATTTATTAATGGTTCATATTTGCTATAAGAAATCTAATATATATGTAGGTGTTGCTTTTTTAGAAGTCTTATTATATATGCTTCTTTGTATATTTAACTTTGGATGGAATGGAGGATTTCAGCTATGGAGCTACGCTGTTATAACAGCATGTTTTCTTCCTGCTTATAATGCCGCAAACATTAAAACTACTAGAAAGATGTCAATTAGTTATACTATTATTGTTTCTGCTTTTTATATAGCACTATTCTTACTTAGAAATAGTATTACTCCTAAAGTAGCGCTTTCTAGTGGATACACTAATTTATTATATTTGTTTAATAGTACTATGACTATTTTATCTATAGTATTATTTACTGTTTTTTATTCATCTAAATCTCAAAGAAGAGAATTTGAACTTTCTAGGAAGGCAGATTATGATGAATTAACTGGTTTATATAACAGATATATTATTACCCAGATACATACTCGTATTAAAGAAGAAGCTAAAAAGAATAATGCTTCTTATAGCATTGCTATATTAGATATAGATCATTTTAAGAAAGTTAATGATAAATATGGTCATAATAGTGGTGATTTAATATTAAAAGAAGTATCAGGGATGTTAAAAACTATTTCTTCTAAAAATATTGCATGTGGAAGATGGGGAGGAGAAGAGTTTATCTTAATAGGCTCTGATAGTATGAGTTATAAGGAATTTATGAATATTCTTTATAAATTTAATGCTAAAGTATATAAGACTAAGTTTAAGATTGAATCAGGAAAAGAAATTAATCTTACTGTATCTATAGGTGCCGCTAATGTAAGTAGCGATCTTACTATTGAAGAAGCAGTTGGAGCTGCTGATACTAACTTATATGAAGCTAAAAACACTGGTAGAAATAAAGTTATGGGTTAATTGAATAAAATATATAAATATAATATAATAGTCCTTAGGAAAGGACTATTTTTTATGAATAACAATATTAATCTTAATTTATATAAAGTATTTTATGATGTATGCAGATATGGTAGTTTTTCTAAGGCTGCTTCTTTTACTTTTACTACTCAAAGCGCTATTAGTAAAAGTATTAGGAAATTAGAGGAAGCTATTGGTACTGAACTCTTTTATAGAAATAAAAATGGAGTAGAATTAACTGGTAAGGGAAGAGAATTACTTTTTTATATTGAAAAAGCATATGGAAATATTATAACTGCTGAAAGAGTTATGATTGAAAGCGAAAATCTTGATAAAGGTAAATTATCTATTGGTATTCCTTCTTATATAGCTAGTTTCTTCTTCTTTGATAAGATTATAGATTTTCATAATAAATATCCTAATATTGAAATTACACTTATGAGTGGTTCTACTAAACAACTATTAGATTTACTAGATAAACATGAAATAGATGTTATTATAGATACTGCACCTATTAAAACTAGTAATAGTGATTTAGAGATTATTAAACTATCTACTGTTAGTTATGCTTTTGTATGTTTAAAAAGTGATTATGATAAATATAAAAATATTAAATCTATTAAAGATTTAGAAGAAGTTCCATTAGTGCTACCAGTTCCTGGTACATCTAATAGAAAAGCTTTAGATGAGTTATTCTTAAAAGAAAAGGTTAGTCCTTCTAAGATTATTAATATACATACTAGTGAAGTTATTATTAATGCTGTTAAGAATAAACTTGGTATAGGTTATTTAATATCAGATTTAGTTAAAAATGATGATAACTATAAAGTATTAAATTTAAAAGAAGAGATGCCTACTACTGATATAGATATAGCTTTTGATAGAAAATTTTTAACAAATGCGCCTAAAAGATTTATAGAAAACTACATAAATATTGATTTAAAATAGATATTCCTTCTAGGAATACATGATATGCTTATTATTCGTTTTTCTTCATAGATAAATCATGCTATGATTTAATTAGCTTTTAAAAGTGAAAAGAAAGGAATGGAGAAAAATGGTAATAGAATATTATAAAGAAGCAATAAAAAAATTTTCTGCTACAGGCTGTGTATATCTTACTGATTTAGCCGCATGTGGAAAGAAAAGATATGAAAATGATAGTAAGAAATCAGTTATTATGGATAGTATCTATAATATAAGTGGAAATCATATGCAGGAAGAACTAGACTTAGATAAAGAACTAGGAGTAGATTCTATTAAACAATGGAATATATTTTTTGATTCGTTTATATCTTCAATAGATAAGCTAAGTTATAGAGAACTCTTATCAATTATGTATGTATTTGATAGTAGCACAAATGATTATCTTGGAGAAAATGAAGTGTATGATAGTTTATATGAATATATAAGTAATAAAATTAAATGGGTTAGAGATTTAGCTTTATTAAAATATAAAAATAAATCTAAAGAATTATCTAGGGAAGACTGTGAAATACTTTTTGATATACTTCCTAGAACTAACTTTGTTAAAAATACACTAGAAGAAATATCTATAGAAGATTTATATTTAAAATATAATACTGCTATGAGATCATTAAGGAGAAGATAACATGGATAAAAAAGAGATAGAAGTAGTAGCAGCTGTTATAGTAAAAGATAATGCTCTTTTAGCAACTCAAAGAGGATATGGAGAGTTTAAAGGTAAATGGGAATTTCCTGGAGGTAAAATAGAAAACGGTGAATCTAAAGAAAAAGCACTAGTAAGAGAAATAAAAGAAGAATTAAATGCTGATATTACTATTATAGATTGTCTAGATTCTATAGAATATACTTATCCAGATTTTCATTTAAAGATGCACTCATATATATGCAATTTAAAAAGTGGTATAGACTTTGTATATCATGATAAAGATTCACTAGAACATGAAAATATGGTGTGGTTAGATTTTAATGATATAGAGCATCTAGATTGGCTACCAGCAGATTTATTAGTAATAGAAGATTTAAAAAAGATTTATAGATTAAAAAGATAAGTTTTCTTATCTTTTTTATATGTTATAATATTTATGAATATTGTATGGAGGAAGTTATGAAAATAGATTTAGATATTAAAAATAGAAAAATAAAAATAGAAGATCAAAGAAAACTAGAAGAACAAAAAAGAAAGACTAGAATACTAGGAGCATCTATAATGCTCGTAGGAGGAGTACTAGGCGTACTTGGTAACTTCTTTGGAGAAGCTTTATTCTTAATAGGATTACTTGCAGGAATAGCAGGCTTTATACTTATTATTAGAAAATAAGACAAGAAATAGTAAAGATGAGTTAGTAACTCGTCTTTACTTTTTATTTTTATGTTATACTTTCACTAGAAAATAGGAGTGTATTTATGAAAAAATGTAAGTATTGTATGCAGGAAATAGATCAAAAAGCAACAGTTTGTCCTTTCTGTAGACGTAGGCAAAATACTTTCTTACTAGTGAGATTTATAATATGCTTTGTCGTAGTTTTACTTTTGTGGTTTTCTGTATTTGGTGATATGCTAAATGCAAACCTACCTGTTTATGCTTCCCACTCTAATTTTTTTGGAATACTTCGCTATAGTGGTACTATAAGAAATAATGGACGTATTAAAAGAAATGATATTAAAATAAGCGTTAGATGTGTTGATGATAATGATGTAGTAGTTCTAGAACAAACAAAGACAATCAATAGTATTTATCCTGGAGAATCTGCTGATTTTGAAGTATCTGTTATTACTAGTGATGCTAAAAATGTAACTTGTAAATCAAAAATAAAAAGTAATATATTTAGATTTCTTTTCCATTTGTTTGATTAAATAAATGATTTGCATTATAATAAGCTGCAAATAAATGAAAGGGTGATAAAATGGTTGATACACATTATGATTTACTTTCAGTATGTTATACTTGCTATTTAAAAGATGATTATACTAAAATCAAAAATATTGCTGAAGAAATAAGGAAAAGTGGAGTTAGATGTATATTTGCTAATCTATACTTTATGAGTAAAGAAGAAATGGCGGAAGAGCTTGATCCTAACTACTATAATGAGAATGTTTCTATTTTAGATATGTTTAAAATATCTAAAAGAATTTTGACTACATATTTACCAGATACTGAATTTGTTTATAGTATTGAAGGATGCGATTACTTAGAAATTGATGAACTTGAAAGTTTATATAATGAAGGGCTTAGATCAATTATACTTGTATGGAATAATAAAAATAAATATGGTTCAGGTACTAGAACAGATGAAGGACTTACAAAAGAAGGAATTGAATTTTTAAATAAAGCTATAGATTTAGGTTTATGTATAGATTTATCACACGCTAATAAAAAAACATTTTATGGAATGATAAATGTTATAAAAGAGAATCAAAAGGAAGGAAAGAATGTTATTACTTTTGCTAGTCACTCTAATGCAAGAAGTCTATGTGATAGAGATAGAAACTTAGATGATGAACAATTAAAAGCTATTAAAGAAGTAGGAGGACTTGTAGGTGTATTTTCAAATAGAAACTTTATAGTACAAGACCAAAGTGTTTCAAAAGAAGAACAGAAGAGAAAATATTTAAAACATATAGTTCATGTTTCAAATATAGTAGGAATAGATAGTGTTATGCTTGCAACAGATGATATGAGATTCTATGGAGATGCAGATCCAGAATACTACGACTTACCAATATTTAATTATAGTACTATGGCTAGAGAAACTAGAGATTTATTACTTACTCACTTTAACCATGAAGAGACAGATAAAGTACTATATTCAAATGTACATGATAGAATAATAAGTAATTTAAAAGAAGAAGACTTACAAAAATCTCTTCATTAAAATAAAAAAGACCTTTAAGGTCTTTTTTTATTCACATTTAATAGTATCATTTATTAAGTAATATAATTCAGAATAAGATTTATATTCATTATCTCCAATATAGTATTTTTTACTATAAGTGGTATTTTGTCCATATGGATCACATGAATCACATAGGGATTCTTCTAAAGTATATCCTTCAGCATATGCTTTGTTTATGCATCTTTTAGCACGTTCATTCCATTTTATTTCATCATTTTCAAATATATTCATAGCATTATATCTATCCATCATTACTTTAGTAGATCCTAGTCTAAGCTCTAATATATCATCTTTTGTTATTACTCCTTTAGTTATATTAAGCTTAGATAATTCTACTAAAAGTACTCCATCACTATTAGTACATTTACCATTTTTATCATATTCTAAGTAACCATTTTCACAGTATTTAGTATCTAGATTATCTATTAGTTCTCCTACTAATACATTTTTATATTTTTGTCCATTATGAGTAAATAAAGGAATATAACTATATGTAACACCATTAAATGTAAGAGTGTTATTTTTAATATCAAAACCAAACTTTTTAAGTGTGCTCATAACTCTATTGGCACTACCGTAAATTAAACTATCTATAAAACCATATTTTTCATAGTCATCAGTATTATATTCAGTATCATCATTTATACCAGTTTCAAGTATAATATGGCACTCTAATTTTTCTTCCATAGTACAAGTATAAACACTATCATAATCTCTATCAGTTTTTAACTGTCTTAATAATTCTTTTTCATATATAGTGTTTTTAATAGCTTCTACTTTTTCTTTATCAATAACTTCTTTTACTAATTCTTTTTCTTCTTCTTCAGTAATATATTCTACATGAATATATTCATTAAATTTTTTATCATCTAATTTATATTTACTATATACTTTAACACCGTTTTCAGTGTTATAGCCTTTTTCATAAGCAAGATTATATGAAGCACTAACTGCCTGCGCTATTGTTTTACCTTTAACATCAAGTTCATCAATAATAGAAGCACAATCGTTATTTAGACATGCTACATCAATTACTATATTATCTTTAGTAGTAAGTACTAATTTAGGATTTATTTCTATAAATACCATTGCTTCTTTATCTTTACTTACTTCATTAACAATTTTCTTATATTTATTAGCATTTATATCATTTAATTTATCTGTTAATAACCTAAAAGATATAAACATTATAATTAATGTTAATAAACTTATTAACCCCCATTTAATAGTTTTCTTCACCTTATCAACTCCTTATCACCTAAAGTATATATTAAATAGGAGATAAAGTAAAGATATGCTATTTTTTGTTGTTCTCTTATCCCTGAAGAGTGCAATAATCTAAAAATACCCACAAAATAAAGGGTTTAATTATATCAAAATAGAATTAGGCACCAATTAGGTACCATTTTTAAATAATTTAATAAATATATATATTAGTATTGTGTTAATGTACAACAAATGCTATAATTAAATTACCTATTAGGTAATTTGTGAAAGGAGGGTTAAGGTTGGACATCGAAGTACATAATCCAAAAGTGGAAAAGATAATAAATGATGATGATAAGTTAATAAGAAAAATAGGTATAAATTTGGCAAGAAAAGTTAAACAAAGAATCAACGAAATGATGGCTTTTTCTAATTTTAAGGAGTATTTGGATTATGGACCAGGAAAACCTCATCCTCTTAGTTGTGATCTGGATGACCTATATGGAATATTTTTAAATCAAAATATTAGACTTATAGTAGAGCCTTTAGTTAAAAAACGCGATGATGAAAGTTTAAGAGTGTGTAAAAATGTTAATATAAAAGGAGTGGTGGAATATCATGGCGACAAAAAAGAATGGCTTATCCCTTGATTTAATTGTACACCCAGGAGAAACTATAAAAGAATTGTTAGAAGAACGAAATATGACTCAGGAAGAATTAGCTATAAGAAGTGGATATTCAGCTAAGCATGTTAGTGAAGTGCTTAGTGGTAAAAAAAATATTTCATCAAAATTTGCAAATTCTCTTGAATATGTTTTTGGAATTCCAACACAATTTTGGATAAATTTACAAGGTAATTATGATAAGGAAATAATTGAAATAGAAAAAATGTCAGAGATAACTGACGAAGAATTTAATGTATTAGGTGAATTAAAAGATATAGTTAAATACTGTGAAATCACTTCAATTATCGAAAGTGGTTTGAATAAGGCATTAACGCTTTTGAATATGAGGAGATTCTTAAATGTAAACAATTTATTATCTATTCCTAATTTGCCTATACAACAAGTTGCTTTTAGGGGCTCTCAAAAGATTAAAGTGAATGTAAATGTTTTATTTGCGTGGAAGCGCATATGTGAATATTTAACTGAAAAGGTAGAGCCATTAAATGCATTTGATAAAAATAAATTGAAAGAAAAATACGAAGATATTAAAAGAACAATGTTTTTAGAGCCAAATGAAATGGTTTCTGAATTAAAAAAGATATTTTTAGAGTGTGGCATTGTCTTTGAAGTAGTACATAATTTTGCTGGAGCACCAGTACAAGGTTACATTCAAAAGAAGAATAACAAAGTTATATTATGTATGACACTTCGCCAATCATTTTCTGATATTTTTTGGTTTACTTTATTTCATGAAATAGGGCATTTAATGAACGATGATTTTAATGATTTGTACATTGATTATAGTTTTGTTGAGAGTGAAATTGAAAAGAGGGCTAACAATTTTGCAAGAAACACTTTGATAAATGAAGAAGATTATAATAATTTTATTGAAATTGGAAAATATGATTTTATGACAATTACCGAATTTGCTAAATCTCAAAATGTAAAACCAGGAATATTAATTGGTAGAATTCAAAATGATATTAATGATTTTACATTTATGGCAAAATATAAAGAAAGATATAAGTGGGTAAATGAAATATAAAAGCTAGGACAATCCTAGCTTTTTCTTTATTGCAATTTATCAATTAAATCAACTACTTCATTTAAAGCGAAGTTAAATAGATGCGTATAAGTATTTAAAGTTTCTTCGATTTTTGTGTGTCCAAGAAATATTGAAACAGTAGGCACTGTAACACCATTATTTATTAGTAATGAAGCACAGCTATGCTTAAAATCGTGAATTCTTATTCGTTTAACTTCAGCTTCCTCCTACATAGCATTACGATAAAAAGAATTAGCTAAGTAATAAGCGATAACTTCAGGCATAGCATATGCAATAGCAAAGTCATTATAGTTCTCATAAAAAGGATTAATGATTTTTTCACATTCTTCGTCGCTAATATCTTCGTCAGTAGATCTTCTTAACATAAACACCTCCGTGTAGTATAGATCACTCTAAAATCGTTATAAATCAAGCACATATAAAATAGTTAATAGAAATTTACGCTGTTTTCTAGGAAAAAATTGATTTGATGATATAATTAATGTTACCGATTGATGGTGGATATACTTGTGTATAATAAAAAGACTGAATAATCAGTCCTTTTTTATATTAATTATTTTTCATAAAATGAATATGTTTCATAAAATGAATATGTTCCATCATTATTGCTCTTTACTGAGTATTTTGAAAGTGCGCTGTGATTATCATTATCATATCCTTCATGTGTAATTGTTAGTTTACCTGTATTTGAAATATTCATTGTATATTCAGTATTATTATTAAAACTAATACTTGAAGTATTTTGATATACAGCATTAATGAAGTTAATAACAGAAGTATTATTACCCATAAACTTTCTTGTTAATGAATCATTTGGAACAAAATATGATTTACCATATTCACTAGTGTTCTTAAATACACATGCTGGAGGATTTCCGTTAAAAACATAATTATTCTTGTAATCATTGCTGTCTAATGTATCTGCTGGAATACGATTATACTTCTGACTTTTTGTTAGATCTTTGACTCCTCCGGGGAACGAAAGTTCTTCCTCCTCAGTTGAAGTATATTTTATAATAATACCGGAATCACCGTTAAGATTAACGAGCTTAAATTCTGTAGGAGCATTTCCATTTGCATCCGTAACATTTGAAAATGCAGCATCTATCGCATCCTTAATCGCAATTGCTGTGTCTGTCTCTTCTTGACTAAATGTTCTGCCATTTGCATTTGCCTCATCAGGATTAGAATTTGCTATCTCATCAATCACAGTATACGGAATATCACTTGCACTGGTACCCCATGAATATGTTTCCCCAAACTTACCAAGCATACTTGTAATCACACTATTTTGAAGTGTATCCAGATTAGTTGATACACCTTGATTCTTGTCAACAGGCTTCTTCTGTGTAAGCATCATCTTTCCATCGGATGAATATGTGCATTTAAGATTTTCTAAAAGTCCACCATTAGTTTTATATGTATCAATTGCCTCTACAAGCCCTTCAAACTGACCAAAATCTTTGCTGATCATATCCTCTGAAACAGATCCAAAATCTTTAAT
>JAEEZR010000048.1 GCA_016292035.1 Caryophanales bacterium | reverse complement strand
TATATTCCCTGATGGCCAATTTTATCTATTACTATGGTGTCAATAGTGGTATTACCATATTCATCTTTTACATAAAACGTATATGTATCATTTTCAGTAACAGTTACTTGATTTCCATCAACAACTTCGCCATCATTCTCAAAATAATCAACAGTTTTAATTCCTTTATCATACTTAACTTGAGAAACTCCAACATTGTCGTTTGCAGTAATATTTATTAGATAAAAAGGATTAATTATATTATCAGAATAAAACCTAAAATTTCTTACTTGTGTTGGTGCTTTACTATATTGTTCGTTATTAGCGTTTATTGCCATCCTAACATACCTAATATCTCCACCTTGGCCAGCACTAAAAGAACCAAATCTGCTATCTGCTTCACTATTGGCTTCAGTCCAACTATTAAGATTAACTGGAAATGCTAGACCATTAGAGTTGTATCCTTGATTAGAATTGGTATAGTTCTTACTACTATCAAAATAACCAAATCCTAACATAGATCCACCTTTAGGTGAAAAGTTAGCTGTAGCTGTTGACGTATAGACTTCGTAATAAGGAACCCAATAACTTCCCGCTGTTTCATAGAAATAAGATGTTGCAACCGCATTATTTCCATCATCACCTAAATGAAGTATTCCATCAGCATCAACATAAGCATTAGAAAAAGTCCAGCCATCAAAACCTTCTCGATATGTCACTTTAGATAATGCTAACGTAGGTGCTTCATTATCATGATATGTTGCCACTAGTGTCTGATTAGATGTTGCTCTTACTACTGTTGATGATGACACTATATCATTTCCTAATTTCCATCCATCAAATGAATAGCCTACTCTAGTAGGAGTAGGAAGTTCTCCATAAGTTTCACCATCTATAATAGTTTTACTCGCTTGACTTCCAGATCCTCCTCCATAATCAAAAAAGGCACTATAAGCAATCTGATATGGATTACTTTCACTTCCTTGTCCTATAACAGTTGCAGTATTTTTAATATATGCTGAAGGATATCCCTCACTAAACATACCGCTCATTAAAGCTTCACTATTTGATAAATGTCCTAAGTTTTCTTCATCAGAAGAAGTACAACTAACATTTAATTTATCTAAACTATTACAATCAAAATAATTAGTCTCATATAAGTTAGAATTAGTTAAAACAGATAATTCACTTTCATCTTCATATGTTACTGGACTTATCTTTAAAACATCTACTCCATTAATATTATAAAGACCTATTATTCTATATAAATAACTATCTTGTGAATTAATCTTAATATAGTTTTTAGCATTTGGCCCATATAAGCAACTACTATTATCTGGACAATTCAAATCATTTCTAACAATATCTATTAAACTATTAGTGCCAGTTAAACTCTCAGTCACAACATCTTCAACCTTTATCCATCCACTTGGAATAGTTATTTTTTCTTCACTAGTAATAGAGTAGCCTCCAAAAGCTTTAAAAGTAACTAGTTGTGTTTCATTTGTAGTATTGCTTACTTTTACTTTAATAGTTTTACCAAAACTATAATTGTTGTATTCACTCTCTTCTCCCATAGGATTATAGCTACTTCTAGAAGAAACTTCTACAAAAACATTACCACTATAAGAAAGAGCAAATCTACTTTCAATCTTATTAACATTATAAACAGTTATAAATAGATTCTTACTTTCATTAGGAGCAATTGTCAAATAATTGTGTTCAAGTGGAATGCTAGACCCTACTTCAAATATATTAAGACCATATAAAAGATCACTAACCATTAAATTAGCCACTCTAGTTTTATCAGTATTAACAGCAAATATACTATAAGAAAGTCCTATAATAAATGTAGTTAATACAAGAATAATATATAAAATTTTACTCTTAATAAACTTCATATATTTCACCTATTATCTAAAGATTATTATACAACAATTACTATTTACTATGCAAGTTGACAAAAAAAGCAAAAACTTAGTTTTTGCTTATTATTTCTTTTACAGTTTCTTTATCATTAAAAGGTATCTTTTCTTTACCAATTATAATAGCTTCTTCATGTCCTTTACCTAATATAAATAGATAATCATTCTCTTTTAATAAACTAATACCTTTTTCTATAGCTTCTCTTCTATTTTCTATTACACTGTAATTATCAAAAGTAGCATTATCAAGCATATCATTAACTATTTGATCAAAAGATTCATCATGTAAATCATCCATTGTAATAATGAAATAATCACTTAATTTAGAAACTAAATTAGTCATAACACTTCTTTTTTCTCTTTCTCTAGATCCAGTGCATCCAAAAACTACATATGTTTTACCTTTAATATAAGGTTTCATAGTGTTAATAAGTTTATCAATAGCGTCTTCAGTATGGGCATAATCTATAATAATAGTATTATTATTATAATTAATATTTTCCATTCTACCCACTGGAGCATACAACTTAGAAACAATAGATGATATATCATTAATACCCATTAATGAAAGCACACTAATAACGCCCATCAAATTATAAACATTATATTCTCCTACTAAATTACTCTCAATAGTAGTTTCTTTACCATTATATTTATAAGTAAAAATAGTATTATTCTGTTTAATATCTATATTAGTTATCTGAAAATCACTTTTATTTTTACCATAAGTATAAGTTTCTTTACCATCTAATATAAAATAATCTTTATATGGATCATCTATGTTAATAATATTAATATTACTTCTCTTAAACAATATTTGTTTAGCAAGAGCATAGTTTTCCATTGTTTTATGATAATCCAAATGGTCTTCAGTTAAATTAGTAAACAAAGCATAATCAAAATTAATTGTATTAAGTCTACCACCATCTAGCCCTTGACTAGATGCTTCTAAAACAACATATTTGCATCCACTTTCATATGCTTCCATTAATAAATCATAAGTTTCACAAATATCTACAGTAGTATTAGGTAAATTCTTTATTTTATCATTAATATAAAACCCAATAGTTCCTATATAAGCACATTTATTACCACTTAGATTCAAAGCATCATGAAGAAGCTTAGCACTAGTAGTTTTACCATTAGTGCCACTTATTCCAACAATAGTCATTTCTTTTAAATACTTTGAATAATTTTCTTCTAAATATTTTTCTAAGTATTTTCTAGAATCAGCAACAACTATAGTTTCAATATCAAATCCCCTATCTTCTTCACAGATAATCTTAGAAGCCCCATTTTCAATAGCTTTAGGAATATAATCATGTCCATCACTACTTATTCCCCTTAAAGCAACAAAAATATCTCCTTTTTTAATTTTTCTAGAATCAGCTTGTATATTAATCATAATAGTACTCCTTAATGTTATTTTATCACATTTAACTAATTTAATAATATCACAGTTTATAATTATATTCTACACAATTAACTATTAATAGCTTTTATGTTATAATTAAAACAGGTGATAAATATGGAAGAATTCTATGCTAGAAAAGTAAATATAGTTGACTTAGATATAAGCCCAGCTGTTAAAAGACAATTACTTGAAAATGGAATAAGAAACTTAGAAAACTTATTTGATTCAGTATATAGTACACTTAGAATTAAATACTTATCTGATGATAATGAATTTAATGAAATACTAAAAGTAATTAATTCCATAAATTATTCTATTAATAATAAAGGAAACTTTGTAATAGAAGATGTATCTAAACTAAAACTAAATAAGAAGTAACTATTTGTTACTTCTTATTTTTTTAATAATTAAACTTACTAAATATATAAAATTACCACCTATAAATATCATAGTTATATAAAATAGTAAAAATAATATGTAAGGAATATGTTCCTGAACAAAATCAAAAACAGGTAAACTACTAGTAAAATATGGACTAATATAAAACATATTAAATGTATCTGTAGTTATAAAGTTATAAACTATAATATCTAAACTAAGAGCTATAGAAGCACATACTAAGAACACTACAAATCCTCTTAATAAACTCCTATAATTAATTCTTACATCACCTTTAACAAGCAAATAGACTGATACAACAAAGCTACCCAGATGTAAAACCATAGTATGTATATCAACTAATAAAGTTCTAACAAAGCAACTTTCTGGATAAAAGATAGTTGCAATACTACCTAATATTGTAAAAAATGCCATGAAAGATAATAAACTATCTTTAACCTTACCTTTTTTTATAAAGGCAGCTATCAAACTAATATATATAGGCATAGTGCAAAGTTGAAAAGGAGCTGAATACCAAGAATAAGAAAAAACTCCATCACTATAAGACCATATTATTTGCTTAAGAATCTCTAAAATTAAAGAACTAAATCCATAAATAAGTAACACTCTTTTTAATGACTTATCATGATTTTTTTCTTTTTTTATGCATAAAAATATTAAAACACTTAAGCATAGTAATACACTAATTATATGAAATAGTCCATAGCTACTAGGTCTTTCTATTTCAAACTTTAAAAATTCAATAATCTTCTCTACTACATTCATAACAATCACTATTTAAGATAATAACGTTTAATAGGTTTTAACTTATTATTAAGTTCATAAACAAGAGGAATACCTGTTGGTATTTCTACATTCATAATATCTTCATCACTTATATTTTCTAAGTGTTTAATAAGTCCTCTTAAGCTATTACCATGCGCTACTATAATAATACTTTTACCTGCTTTTATATTAGGAACAATCTCTTCTTCATAATACTTTACTACTCTCTTAGCAGTATCTTCTAAACTTTCAGATAAAGGAAGTAAACTCTTATCAACATTTCTATAAAGAGGATCATTACCCGGATATCTTTCATCATCTTTACTTAATTTAGGAGGTTTAATACTATATCCTCTTCTCCATAAATGAACTTGTTCTTCACCATATTTATCAGCAGTCTCTTGCTTATTAAGACCTTGCAAAGCACCATAATGCCTTTCATTCAATAAATAACTTCTCTTAATAGTCAAATCAATATCATGCATTTCATTAATAATAAGATTCAAAGTATCAATGGCTCTTTTTAAAACAGAAGTATAAGCAATATCAAAATCAAATCCATTTTCATATAAAATCTTACCAGCATTTTTAGCAAACTCTACTCCATCACTAGATAAATCTACATCAGTCCATCCAGTAAATCTATTTTCTTTATTCCAAACACTTTCACCATGTCTAACTAATACTAATTTAATCATTACTTCACCTTGCTACCTTTCATTAATCCTGAACTTATTAAATATGTTATCAATAAAATACCTGGTGCTACAAAAAATATTTGATATAATCCTCCTTGTACAAACCAGTACCAGTCATACATAGGACTAACAGATCCATTTTCAACATGCACTAATATATTAATAATATAATATATTTCATAAAGAATAGTTGGTACCATACCTAAAAAAGAATATTTAAACTTAAGATTATTTTTTTCAAAAAATACAAATGTAATAATACTAAGTAAAGGCGTAATTAAGTGAAAAAATAAATTACTATTTAATATCATATTATAATATCCAGCAATTATACCCAAATAAGAAAATACTACAAGAAATGTAAGGGAAACAGCTGCAGTAGACATTAACTTGAATATATACATATAACTAGGTATTTCTTTTATTTTGCCCTTTAATAAACATATATCATAAAATATGAATATTAAAGAACATATACCCATTAATATATTAGAATCTACTGTAAAAAATCTAAACATAGAAATACTACTAGACTCAAGAAATACTTTTTCACTCATAAAGTGTATTCCTCCAAACATAGTAATAGATGCAAATATAGTAAATATTACAATTAGAATATTAAGTAATAAAGATATTTTTACTCTTTTCATATTATCACCAATTCTAATTATAACAAAAACAAGCATATATTACTATGCTTGTTTTTTGTTTGATTTTAATTTTCTTGATTCACCTTTATCTATTGAGTCTGCTTCCATAGAAATCTTATAGCTTTCAAATTCTTTTTCAGCTTTTAATATTTCTGCATCTATTGTGCTTAATCTTTCTTCTATTTCTTCCCTCTTAGATAAAGCTTCACTTTTTTCTCTTTTAAGTTTGTTTACTTTCTTCTCTAACTCTACTAATTTACCTTTACTTAAATTATTATAAATGTCATCAAAAGAACGCATACAAGTAAATCTTTTGTTAATAGTTGTTTCAAATAAAACAATTGGCTCAATATCCACAAAATGAAACCATTCTCCTCTACGATCAAAATATATTTTCATATATCCATCTACACAAATAGAGTCACCATCTTTAGAAAACTTTAAATCAATAATAGCATTTCCAGAAATTTTAGTATTCTCACTTTCGTTTTTACGAACTATATCATTTTTATATGTAGCTCTAATGTTTTTGCCATCTACATCATAATGAATATGACTACGATAAAAATCAAAACCAGATAAAATATCACGATTCTCGTCAAGAGTTGTTTCGAAATCTCTCAATTCTCCTGAATAATAGTCAAGATATTCTTCTAAATCAAATGGCTTGCTTTCGCTTAAATCTAATAATTCCATTGGCATAACCCCCTTCTTTAATGACAATTATTGTACTGCATATTGTACAAAAAGTCAACTATTAGCTGCCAAATCAAAATAAACTATTAGCTAGTTCAATAGCTATATCAAAATGTCTTGTATCATGCTGTGTACCAGCATACTCTCCTTCCTTGTGTCTTTGATCCCAAGTAGGAGCATCAAGTAAATCACCACTAGTTAAGAAATAATATAAATCATATCCTCTAAAATCACAGACAGCTTGCATAGCAGAACATTCCATTTCAACTGAAATACACCCGTCCGCCTTTCTCTTAGCTATATTATTTTCAGTTTCACGGTAAAATGAATCTGTAGTCCAGTTCTTACCTAAAACATATGGAAGACTCTTAGACTCCATAAACTCTGCAACTTTATCAGCATTAGGAATATCTATGTAGTCACTAGCTTCTTTATAATGATAGCTTGTTCCTTCATCTCGATAAGAAGCAGTAGGTATCATTATTTTACCATGCGCTATTTCTTTATCAAGACAACCTGCTCCTCCAAAAACTATAAACTTATCAGTATCGATTAATTCACTAACATCTTCTAAAGCTCCAACACATGCAGGAGCGCCTAAAAGAGTTTTATAAAAAGCAAATACTTTTCCATTATAATTAATCTTATAAACTGGATAAATACCAGTAACCATTTTATAAAATGATACTTCCTCTACATCATAATTTTCTAAAACATACTTCTCTATTATATGTGAAAAAGTCATTATACAAGCATCACATTTAAGTCTATTCTCCTTAGGTGAAGGATTTATTTTAGATGGTGATTTATCATCAAAACTATTTACAATCATTTATATCACTTCTTTCAAATTCCATACGTCCAACTTTAGATGTAGGATAATCGATAATTTCTTTTAATTTAAAACCGTTCTTTTCATACCACTTTCTCAAAGATTCATTTTCATAAATCATTTTTAGTACTATTTTTTTATTAACTTTATTAGCATAGTTTTTAACATAATCAATCATAATTTTACCTATGCCATTATTCTGATAGTTAGGTAAAACAACTATATCTTTGATTTTTACTTCATCTTCTCTTTCTTTAAAAGATAAAAATGCTACTAAAACATCATCTAAATAGTATCCATACATTTTTATCCCTTCATTAAACATACTAATTAATTCATCAAGTGATAAACTAGAATGTAAATGACTATTATCACTAATACCTAGTTTCTTATCCCTATCTAAATAGCTGGCATGTATAACATCTAAGCAAAGAGGAAGATCCTCTTTGCTAGATATCACTTTAATAATTCCCATTCATCTCACCACTCTATCTAGTCTTTACTAAACTTATTTCTATATAATCTCCAAAGTCTCCGGTTCCAGGAGTTTTTCCTGTTTCTACAAATCCTTGCTTTAATGCGCAGTGAAGACTTCTTCCATTATAATCAAATACTCTTGCTGTTAAATACTCTAAATTTAGCTCATTAAAAGCATATTCTATCATCCTTTTCTCAGCTTCAGTACCGTAGTGCATGTTTTGCATCTCTGGAGTAATTACTATTCCAAGCTCAGCAGTCTTTCCATCACAATCCATAAGTTCAACATTACCGACAAAATTATTGGTACCTTTTTCTATGATAGTAAATACACTATCATTATTTTCAAGTTTCATGTTAACCCATTCTATTTCTTTTTCTTTAGTGTATTCTCTTCTTTTATTACTTATTAGTTTTTGAACTTCTTCATTATTAAGCATTGTAATATAATCATGAACATACTTTTCATCTACTTTTACATAAAGTAGTCTCTCTGATTCTAATAAGACTTTCATAATTTCTCCTTTCAAATTGTTTATCTTATATAATCATTATACCATTAGTAATAACTATATAAATTAATTATTTATAAGATTTACATAAGCTTAATGATTTACTAGATTGTTGTTCGCATAAATACTTACATTTTTCTAGTGCTTCTTTAAGTTTTTTTCTTAAACCTTTTTTACTAGAACGTCTATCTAGTTTTTTCTCGCTTTCCTCTGCTAATCTTAAGCAAAGTGAAGCTAAATCTTCTTCATATTCTCTCATTTTCTTTTCCCCCTTTATTTAATTATTTTTTCTATTTTTTTATAAAAAAACATATAGTTCAATTGAACTATATGTTAAAGTAACCCTGTTTTTGTTTTTCTAAGACTTTATAGCCAGGCTTCTTTAAAGCCCATTTAAAAGGTTTTCCTCCCTTTTTTAACCTGTCATATCCTTCTTTATTATTAAAATCATAAAGATATGCCATGTCAGTGCTATATCTAATCATACATTTTTCACGCAAGTAATTAAGTAACTCGTCACTCACTACAAATTGTACAATTAAATCATCCTTAGTTTTATATCTACAAGGAATATATTTATTTTTATTAACATCATACAGTTCAATTCTTGGTTTCATTTTAATAAAAGTTATTTCATCTAATCCCCAACTAGGAATAGAAATAGTATCATTATCAAGGACAACGATTTCAATTATTCTTTTATCAAATGTAACAGCATAAAAACTTCCAATTACATTATATTCCATTTTATTCACCTTCCTTTCTTTATTAGTGAATACCGTTTTAAAAATAGAAAAAAGCACGGCAATCACCTAGCAGTGACTCCGTACTTCTTGTAAAAGTTCGTGTAAGTTATTAACCCGAGATAGCTCACAATAAACTGCTTATATCTCCTCACTTGTACTTAATTATACACCTTTTATTTTATTTGTCAACTACAAATTTATAGAGTAAATCCCTCATTCCATTCTTTGTCTTGTTGAGTTTGTCTTTTAAGCACAAGTTCAAACGTAACAGGATTAACAGGGATTTTATCTTTTTTTAAATCTCTAATTATTTCATCCTTTTCAAAACTTGACATTACTCTGCCTCTATGGAAGAATAATTCTTTCTTAATAGGCCCTATATTAACTGTAGACATACCAGCATATTTTCCAAAGAATTTTCTCATAGCGTCTATTTCATCTTTTTTCTTTCTATACAATACTAAATTTATAAATAAATCAGGCTTTACTTTTGTATTATAGAAATAATCAAGTGCATCAAATTCTCTTACTGTGCCATTATCATTAATTCCATTCATAATGAAATTTATTATTTTATTAGTCTCTCCCATTAAATACGTATATCTAGTTTTTTTACGTTCTTCATAAGTTTTCTCATATCTTTCATAAAGTGTAGGTTCTAAATACTTAATTATATTTAATGCTTCATTAAATTTTCTTTCATTTATATTCATCTTAGAAGCAAATCTCTCTATAGAAACACCATCATAGTTGTCTAAAAATGCACAAACTAAGCCAATAGCACTATCCTTTTTCTTTTCAAAACTTGATAGTTTTTCTTCTTCTTGCTTCTTTTTGCTAGCTTCTACTCTACTTTCATTATTTTTTCTAATAACATCTAGTATTTTTTTACTCAAAAGCTCACTTCTTTTAGTAAATAAATCATGTGGACCATATTTATTTGTTAAATATCTATTTACAGATCCTTTTAAAACATAAAGAATTCTAGCGCCCTCTTCTATAGGATTATTTTTATAGTCAGCATATTGTGTTAAAATATCATAAATCTTTTTAGGATTATTCTCTTTTTCTATTTCAGATAAAACTCTAAATTGTTTATTAGTATTTAAATTAAGAAGAGAAAAGTCATTAGCACTCATTTTATTAACATTAAGTGCATAATCTTTAGCAAAAATATGATATGCATTCTTATCTATGCCTTCTTTAAAAAGAACATCAGCCTCTTCTGAAGAATCTACACTAATTCCATTAGCTAAAGCATTAAAATATGCATCATGACATCTTTTGACTAGAGGCTTATCTAAAGTATACATAGATAAATCTTCAACGCCTCTTTTTTTCTTAGCATAAATATTAAAGTTCTTAACAAAAGATTCATGAAAACTATATGTAGCCCCATTAAAACCAGTTCTAAAACTATAAATAGTCTTCCATAAAGTATAAAAAGGAATTTTATTATCATAGAAATCCATGAAAATATTGTAAACAAATCCTTCTTCCATCTTCATTAAATCTTCTTTAGATAAATTTTTAATGCCTTTAGCAGCACTTATTATTAATGTTCTAACTTCATTATATGGAATACCAGTCTTTTCAATCCAAGCATCATATTCTTCATAAGTCATTTCGCCATTGATTAAAGATAAATACTTGTCAAATAATACTGTATAGAACTCTTTATTACCTATAAAAGACTCTAAATCTTTAACTAAGTATATTCTTTTAGCATACTCTTTATATTCTTTTAAAAACTTGTTAATAAGAACTCCAAGTGAACTTTTATCAACATCTACCCAGTTATCACTTTTAACTCCAGATAAGCATTCCATAAAGTCCGGATATGATATCTCATTATCTAAAAATGCAATAAATATAGAATAAATAAATTTTTCTTTTTCTTGATGTACTACAAAAGTATTTTCTCTTTTAATTGATAAATAATAATTATTAATAATAAATAAGCAATCGCTTATACTAATTCCTAGACTCTTAGCCTTTTGGGTAAACATCTTAGCAGTAAAGCTACCATTAATAAAATAAGAATAATAGTCAACACACTTTTTATACAAAGATAGTTCGCCAACATAGTCTTTTATACTTTTATCAAAGTGTTCTAATGAATAGGATCCAAACTCATATAAAAAACTATTGATATAATCAGCAACACTGCATTCATAACCTAAAGATGCAAAATCACTCTTCATATCAAAAAATTGAATGCCTTTATCAAAAGCCTTCTTTTGATCTTTTTCATCTTTTATATCAGCAAATAAATCTTTTGATGTTTCCATGTTTACCTCCTAGTTTCTACTATATAAATAATACCACTTTATTTAACTATTGCCAACAAAAAACAGATAAGAATTATCTGTTTATTTTTAAACTTTTTAAATAATTTTTTTCTTCTTTACTAATTCTATAACTTTCTACTGCTTTTTGAATAGTCTTATTATGAACCCATGTATCTAATCTATTATTCTCTATATACTTAATAGCACTGTCATATTGTTTAGTAAGCGCAGTAGCAAAATACCATGCTATCATCATATTAACATAGTATTCATTAGATCTAATTTTAGACACCATATCTAAATATTCTTCTTTAAAGTCTTCATCTAAATATGCCCTCATAAGCATACCTACTCCAAAACGAATAGTATATGTTTTTTCAGATTTAATCCACTTCTTAATCTCATTTATTAATAAATCCTTATTCTTAATAAATGATTTAGGTACTGTCTGATCACACGTAGACCAATTATCTATATAAGGTAAAAACTTATTAACTAAACCAATACACTCATCATAATCTTTAACCATTCCAAGAATAAATCCATGCAGTTGATTTTCTTCATAGTATGTATGAGGTAACTCTTCTAAAAAAGATGAATAATTATTATCTTTGTACATACGTTTAGCTAATTCTTTTAAATCAGGCGTTCTAACTCCTATAATACTTTCACAGTTAATATTAGGTATTAACTTAGATTGAAATTCCTTATAATCCTTGTCTTGAAGCTTAAATAATTCTTCTTTTACATTCATAGTTACCTCTATAATTCAACATTCCATTCACTTAAAAACTCGTTAACGAAATTTTTCATAAAATTAATTCTCTTTTCAGATATTTCCTTAGCAGTTTTAGTATTCATATTTTCTCCAAGTTTAAATAATTTGTGATAGAAATGATGAATACTAGATGGATCATCTCCTGAGTTTTCAGTATATTTATCACTGTTTTCAAGTGGTATATCATCTCTATACATTGGACTATTATGAGCACCACTATAAGAAAAAGCTCTACCAATTCCAATAGCACCAATAGCATCTAAGTTATCAGCGTCTTGTAGTACTAGTGTATTAATGTCTTCCACGTTATCTCCATTCCAGTTATACTTTTCATGATACTCTATTGCATAACATATCTTCTCTACTTGCTCATTTGTTAATGAAACATGAGAAAGTATTTCTCTAACTCTAACTAGAGAATCTTTAGGAGAAACATATACACCAGATTCATTTTGCATGATTCTATGAACATCATGTAAAAATGCAGCTATTCCAACAATTAGCTTATCTGCCCCTTCCCTTTCACCAATATAAAGAGCCAGTTTCATAGTTCTAACTAAATGACTAATATCATGCCCACTAGAATCACTTTTAAATAATTCTTCTACATAAGGTTTTAATAATTCAATATACTCTTCTAACATAATTCCTCCTAATATACTCTATTGTACTGCACTATATACTTCATCTAATAATTCCCTTAAACAAGGAATTGTAATAGCTTCATCTTTAAAGAAATCTTTTGGTTTAACACCGTATGCTATTGACTGAAGTATAGGATCTAATTTATCTACTTGTTTAACAAACTCAGCTTCTTTAGATAATTGATTTTCATATTCAATCCATAAAGCTTTAAAATCATTTTCAAAACTAGCTTCATTAATTAATGTATCAACAGCTTCTTCTTCAAGTCTATGTTTTTCCTCTTTGCTTACTTGATTAGGAATAAAATCTCCAGCATATATTTCACCTAGTTCATGAACAAGAGCTAGCTTCATACATTTTTCTAAATCTAAATCTAGTTTATATTTTTGAATTATAGACGTGCAAAGCATAGTAACTGACCAAGAATGATCTGCAACTGATTCTACCTTATTCTCTGCATCAAGTCCTATGATATGTGTAAGCCAGCCTTGTCTATAAAGATTCTTTAAATGAATAAACTGATAATAAAGCTTAAGCACATCATTATTAATAATACCTTTATAATTATTATAAGGATTCTGACTCTTTACATAATTATTATTTCTTACATCCTTTTCCATCTTTAATTACTCTCCTTACACAAAAAGTCCTTAATTATTTTTATTTTTTCTTGATCTTTTTCTCTATTATGTTCTATCATCCATTTTAACTGTAGTTCTAATGATTCTACAGGATACCCACAAACATATCTAACATCTTTATCATCATAATCTAAAACTGCAACTTCTGCTTTATCTTCTAATTCATATAAATAATCATATTTAGGAGATTTCTTAAATTCATATATTGATTTAAGTTCTTCAAAATAATCAGGCCTTACCTTAATATCTATATCTTCTGTAGTAGGCTTTAAACCATATAAAAGCATTGTTCCACCAGATATAATGCAATATCTATTTTTATCTAAATTTAAACTGTCTAGTTTTTTTATATATTCTTCTTTATTCATATTTATCTCCTTTCAAGTACCATAATGCTTTAATATTACGATTATTTAAACTATATCTAATTCTACTAGATTTGAAATTTTTTTATATTTAGATTCTTTCTTATTTTCCCTATCTAACATAATTACATTAAAATGCTTTTTATAGCCCATATCTAAATTATCTTCAAAGTCATCTATAAAAATAGCTTCATTTTCTTTAATGTTGTAATCATGAATAACCATATCATAAAATTTTTCTTCATTTTTAGATGTCTCACATATGGAAGAAACATATACTTTATCAAATAATTCATGTATTCCCTCATATTTTAAGTAATTAATTATACTTGGAAAATTATTTGTTAGCATTATCAGCGTATATTTTTGTTTTAATTTCTTCAAAGAATCCTTTACATCGTCATAAAGTGCATACTCACTATTATTATATACTTTATCATATGCAACATCTTTTGCTAATTCTTTATTTAATCCTATTTCATCTAATACATTTGAATAAAAAATACTAAACATATCATATTCTTGTTCTAATGTTTTGATAGGTAAATCATCCTTTACAAGATACATATTATTAGTTACTGCTTCTTTAATCTTGCCAATATCCATGTTATTTATTAATTCCAATAATTTAGGTGTAATAAACCAGTTACCAGACTTAGGATAACCTAAGACTTTTCCATAATCAAAAATAACATATTTAATCATAATATTTCACACCCTATATTTGTATTATACCATAATTTTAAAGTATAAATTACATCGC
>JAEEZR010000047.1 GCA_016292035.1 Caryophanales bacterium | reverse complement strand
GTCAGGACATTTTCCATCTACAAGTTGGCTTTCTGTCCAGAAAGATTCACAAGGTGTGCAGTAAAGCCCACTATAGCTTCCCTTATAAATATCTCCTTGATCATATAATTTTTTAAAAATCTTTTGAACACATTTAACATGTTCTTCATCAGTAGTTCTAATGAATTTATCATAACTAACATTTAAACTTTTCCATAAATCTTTAGCATTAGATACTATTTCATCAACATATTCTTTAGGTGTAACGCCAGCTTCATGAGCTTTCTTCTCAATTTTTTGTCCATGCTCATCAGACCCAGTTAGATAAAAAACATCATATCCTTTTAGTCTTTTGTATCTAGCAATTGCGTCCGCAATAATTGTAGTATAACAATGCCCAATATGAAAATTAGCACTAGGATAATATATTGGTGTTGTTACATAATATTTTTTCATAATCTTTCCTCCTTAAAATAAAAAAGTGATACCCAAAGGACGAACTAGTCGTGGTACCACCTTAATTAAACTCTTTATGTATATAGGCATAACCCTTATAATGCTCCTTAATGTCATACTCAGGTACTTTCATTATTCCTTTTCACCAAACCAGGAACTCTCTACAAACTATATTACCTTACACCCATTAAATCAAGGCATTAATAAATCTAACGAAATTATAACACAACTATATTAATAAATCAAAATAATTATTAATAAGATAATTAATAATTACTTCTAACTAATTTTCTTTCGCTATAATCATGTACTTTAATAAGTTTTGATTTTTTAGCACTTTTATATCTTTTTATAATGTAATTCATAATCATTTCTTTTTTTATTGATTTTTCTATACTTTTTTTATACTCCTCACGAATCTTTTCGTTCATTTTTATCCACAACCTTTAATAATCTAGAGTAATCATCAAATTTATCTATCATTTCAAATCCTCGTATTTTATGATTTAAAGCCATACTTCTTAAAATGGATAAACAGTTATCACAATTACTGGCACTTTCTAAAGTCATATAAATAGAAAAGATTGGGTTTGAAGTATCTACTGATTTATATGATGATACACTCTCAGCATAATAACCATTACCATTAGGATTTATATATATTAGTTTACTAACATTAACAATATCTTCTTTATCTTGAGGAGCATCTACATTTAAGTATATTGCAAAATTACCATTGGATAAACATTTGCCTTCCATTCTAAATGATGAATGCTCATCAGAAGAATTCCATTCAAAGTAATCTAAAGACATAACTTTGAATTCACCACTTTTAATAGCATTTATAAGTGACTCTGTATATACTGGATATAAATCTTCAATTACTTTTCTCTTGTACTTACAGTATCGCTCAGCATACAAACAATCACAAATTAGTTTTTCCTTCTTATCACTAGGATTAGTCTTAAATTCCTTGCAATAGTTGATTACTCTTCTATGATAATTAGATGCTTGCCTATCTATTTTGCTTAATATATCCTCTAATTCTTTTTCCATGATATTACCCCTATTTTAATACTCTAGTAAAGTCTTTTTCTATACTAAATTCTTCAAATCTTTGAACTTTATACATCTTAATTAAACGTTCTAGTAGCTTGATATTTGCATTTTTGCCATGGCGAGAACTCTCAACCCTCATGAAATCAAGAGTACTATAATAATCAAAATATAATTTATGAATTGGAGAAAAAGTTTTTCCTTTTTTCTTATGACTACTAACATCGCAGTTTATATTTTCAGCATAATAGTTTTTACCATCAACATTAGTAGCTATAAATCTTTCATTCTCACTTGAAGAAGTCTTTGTATAAAGAAGCATTATTAATGACCCATCAATATGTACCCCACATAATCGAAAAATATTATTATCCTCTTCTACATTCCAGCCAAACTCATTAGGTGACCAAAAATCAAAATGTCCTTTTTCCATTGCTTCAAAAAGACAATCACCATAAATAAGATATAATGCATCTATCATCTCTTTACCCTTAGAAAGTTCATCATAATAATCAGAACATTCTATTTTTTTATTAACAATCTCAGTTTGTTTTTTCTCTAGTTCTGAAATCTTATCGTAAAGAGCAGAAATCTGATCTTTAACAGTTTTATATTCTTCAATACAACCATTTATCTCTTTTTGACAATCTGATAATTCCTTTTCTAACCTATTTAAGTAATATTCTCTAAAACTTCCCATGATTCCTCCTACTTTAATACTCTTACAAATTCATCTGATGATTTTAACACTTCAATTCTTTGTACTCTAGGTTCACCATAAACAAGTTCATTAAGTCCGTCACCAAAAGCAATATCATTTGCTATAGTTAAGCTAATACTATATATATCATCTATTGCAATAGCGCTATTTCTTCTTTCAAGTAACTTACTTTCAGTATTATCTACACTGTCTATTCTATAAGCAACCTCATTTTCAGCAATGAAATTAGTTCCTTCAACATTAACAATGTATACACTATCTTTTTGAATCATACCTAAATTTGAATCTACTGGATAAGAACAAGACTGACGAAGAACAACTCCACCCCTAGTAGCAAGACCTTTTACTTTAAGAGAATACCCTCCTTTTTCAGGCATCACCCAAGAGAATTCTCCATTATTAAATATTTTAAATTCACCATTAATTAAAGCTTCATCCATCTCTTTTCCATATATTGGATAAAGATTAACAATTATATTTTTCTTAATATTTAATAACTTTAATTGTTCATTAATTGTTTTTTGTTCTTCTTCTTTCTTATTAATCCTTGCATTTAAAGATTCAATTTGCTCTTTATACTTTCTAACGCTTCTAATAGACTTATCAAGATTATCTTGAGATTTTTCAATTGATTCTTCAATACCATCTAAAAGAGGACTACCATTTAAATCTATATTATCTATATAATCTTTATATATATCATCGTCACTAAATTTAAAGCCAAGATTATGAACAGTATCAACTACTATTTTAAGATTTTTACCCTTAAGACCACCGCAGTATTTTAAAATGCTAATACCACATTCTAAAACTGACTCAACAGTAGAATATCCACGCCATTTTAACGCACGCTTTATGGCTCTATTAATTTTTGGGTCATCACATTTAATATAAAGGCAAATATCATCAGATGAACTATTTAATAATTCTTGCTTTGTAACATAAGCTTCCTGTTCAACAACTCTATTAGCTAAACAATCAAAAGCATTCTCTATTAAGTTTAAATCTTCTCTTAAATAAACAATATATTGACTTTCTATATACTTATGAAAAGAATGTATACCAAAAACACTGCGCAATGCTTTGGTCATTTCTACGGTAAGTCCTTTAACGTGACTAATTCTTGTATCAAATAATTCATCTATAATTAGATTAAATTCTTTTTTAGTTTTATCATCAAATTTAACATTTACAAGTCTAGATTTAATTTCATCGCTTATTAAATCAACAACTTCATTTTTGGATAGATACCTTACCCTATCACTATTTATCATATATACTCCTCCATTTTTTCGTTTTATAAGACTTTATATTAACACTGCATATACTTTTAGTCAATTATAAAGAACTTCTATGCTTACCATTAACATTATAATACTTGTCATTTTCTAGTTGAGTTAACTTTCTCTCACATAAATCAAGTTGACTTACAAGTTCAGATTTCATACACATAAAATCATTAATATTCTTCTCACAAATAAAAATCTGATTCTTAAGGTTTTTAATACTATTTAAAATATCACTTATGTCATTATCTAATCCTTGGTTCACAAATATATCATCAATAGTTATTTTTTCTTTGCTACATTGCATTGAGAATGTACGAAACTCTGATGTATTATTAAACGGTACTTTTAAACCTTCTACATATTTTTTAAGATCATCGTAAATAGAAGACTGACCTATAACTTTTGCAAAATATGACATACCAGTAGATAGAACAAATCTTATAGTAAAATTATTAGGATTATGAATTAAATCTTTAGCATGTGAATATATAGTGCGAATCTTACTAATAGGCATATTAACATAAAAGAAACTACTATCTAAAAATTCATTTAAAGATATTTTACCATTATAATAATCTTCTTCCAAACTAATGCTTCCTCTTTTACATCTCATAAACAACTTTTCAGTAGCGTCTTTAATTAGTTTATTAGTGCGATGTAGTGATAAGCCTAATTTACTTGCAATATTACCAATAGTCATATCACTAGAAATAACTTCTCTAATAGCTTTTGTTTCTTCGATAGTTAACCCTTTAACCATTAAAGAATTTTTATCTAAAATCTCATTACAAATAAGTTCAAACTCTTTTTTATAAGTATCATCTTTTTCTTCATCAAATAAATCATTAAGTGATGAATGCATTAAAATATAAGATAGTTTATTAATAATAGTTTTATCATTATATATCATTTAGCCATAACCCCCTTTTAATTCAAAATCAATGCATTGTATTGTACCATATAATGTTCATACTGTCAAACAAAAAGGCTATTTACTAGCCTTTTTTCTCTATTTCAGTTTTATATAATTCTTTATATTGCTTACATGTTTTAAGAAGTTCACTATGAGATCCTTCAGCAATAACTTTTCCCTTATCTATAAATAGTATTCTATCAGCATTAACAATAGTAGATAATCTATGCGCTATTATTAAAATAGTATATTTTCTTTTCATACCCTCTATTGCTTTTTGAATACCTTCTTGAGTTTCATTATCAAGAGCTGAAGTAGCTTCATCAAATAAAATTATCTCAGTCTTTTGAACTAACGCTCTTGCAATAGCAAGCCTTTGTCTTTCACCACCAGATAAGTTAACTCCACCTTCTCCTATAACTGTATCATACTTCTTAGGAAGCTTTTCAATAAACTTATCTAGCATAGCTGCCTTACAAGCTTTTTTAATCTCATCCATAGTTACATTTTTCTTAACTAATTTAAAGTTATCTTTAATACTAACATTAAATATATATGGATTTTGACTAATAATAGTAATATTACCTCTTATAGAGTCTTTATCTAAATCATTAATATTGACTCCATCAATAGTAATTTCGCCTTTGTCTACTTTATAAAGTTTACAAAGTAAATTAAATATAGTAGTTTTACCAGCACCACTTTTACCAACAAAAGCTACTGTTTCATTAGCATTAACTTTAAAACTAATATTATCAAGAATCTTTCTTTCGTCTTCCTCATATCTAAAAGATACTTTCTTAAATTCAAAATCACCATTAACTTTCTTTAAATGAACACTACCAAATGATTCTTTAGGAAAAGCTTCTCCATCAATAACTTCCATAATTCTTTCACTTGAAGAATTAAAATTAGTAGCAAATGACATAAATTCAGATAAATAAACACCAAATGTTTTTATTTGTGACATATAGTTCATAATGACAAGTGCTAATGTAATTGTTAATAAGCCCCTCCATATTAACACTACGACTAAAACAATTAATAAAAAGTCTACTGCATCTCTAAACATACCTCTAAAATAAATATATTTTCTATTAGTAATAGCTCTATCATAAAAAGAAGCATTAACTTTTTTAGTTAAATCAACCACTTTTTTAGAAAAAGATTCCTCTGAATTAAGCATCTTAATATCTTTAGTACCCCTAACTAATTCAGACGTAAAACCAGACATTATCTCTTGATCCTTTTTGTACTCTTTATTTTTCTCCCACC
>JAEEZR010000005.1 GCA_016292035.1 Caryophanales bacterium | reverse complement strand
GTTGATAGTTCACCATACTTAACCATAATAAGCTTTTCCATCTTATCACCCCAAATTCATAATAATTATACTAAAAATACATAAAAAAACAACCTAAGTTGTTATTTTACTCTACTTACTGCATTACTAGAAATGCTATAAGCTAACTTTTGTACATCAAAGCCTTTTTGTTCACTTAGAGTTTCTAGTTCTGCTTTAAAATATTCTTTAACTTTTTCAGATAGCAAATAAACTATTTGATTAGTTGAAATATTTGGAAACTTCTCTCTTTCATATAAAATAAAGTTTCTAAATACTGTTGCTATATTATCTACCATTGCATCATATTCTGGACATGCAGGTCCTATTGTATACTTTTCAGGATATACAGTTGAACAATAAGATACTAGATAATCATAATCATAGTAATCAAAAGGTTCTATTTCTATTCTCATCTTTTGATAGCTTTCAATACAATCTAAATTAAATAATATTAAAGAACTAACAGAGAATAATCTGAAATTTCTTTCTCTTTCAAAAGAATCTCTTCCAAAAATATCTAATAAATTAACATATACTCCATCAAAATCATTACTTAATGCTTCATAACTCATTTTATACTTAGCACTAAGTATTTCTCTTCCTTCTTCTCCATGTAATTCAAAAATCTTAGCACCAGTTTTAAGGTTTACTAAAACAGCCTTTTGAATAAAAGGATCATCTTTAGGAGCTTTTCTAAAAAATACACTTGGTTTATATAACATATAGTTCAACCATGGAAGATCGTGTTCACATGCACATTCAGTACACCATAATCCCCCTGCTGGTTTTACTTGAACCTCTGTATCGATAATTGTATTCATATGTTCTCTGATTAATGTATCAGTACCAATATTAACATATTTCATGCCCATCACTTCTCGATGCATGATATTTTACTAAATTTTCCAAAAAAATCAAATATAAATAAAAAAATAATCATAAAGATTATTTTTCATTTACTAAGAACCCTGTTAAATTCTTATATTCTGTCTTAAACAAATTTAAGAATTTACTTACTTCTTCATTAGTAGTTACATAACTTAAACTGATTCTAATTGTTGAAGTAGCTCTTTTCTTATCTTCATATATTGCCATAACAGAACTACTTAAATCACCAGAAGAACAAGCTGTATTAGTACTAATATATACCTCATCTTCTTCCATAGCATGTATAAATGTTTCTGGTTTAATATTTAATAAACTAATATTAAGAATATGTGGAATAGAATATTTAGTTTTATTTAATACAATATCACCATATTTTTCTAAATCCTTACATATCTTTTCGTTTAATAAAGCTACATGTTCTTCTCTTTTTTCTAAATCTGTTAATGCTATTCTAATAGCTTTAGATAAAGCTACTATTAATGGTAAAGGTGGTGTCCCACCACGTAAGTCTCCAAACTTACCACTACCATGTATTAAAGGAATCATCTTAACATTATCTTTTTTATATAAGAAACCTATTCCTTTAGGGCCAAATATCTTATGGCCACTCATTGATGCCATATCTACATCATATAAATTAACTGCTACTTTACCTATTGCTTGTGTTATATCTGAATGAAATATAGTATTAGGATTTTCTTTTTTAATAATTTGTTTCAAAGTCTTTAATGGTTGTCTAATACCAACTTCGGAATTAACAGCACATATACTAACTAATATCGTATCTTCTCTTATCTTATTTCTAAGATCCTCAAAATCTACTAATCCTTCTCTATCATTATTAACATAACTTATTTCATAACCTAAAGATTCTAAATATTCACATATCTTATATATAGAAGGATGTTCTAACTTAGAAACAATAATATGTTTACCTTTATTAGCATACGAAAAAGCCACACCTTTAATAGCCATATTGTTTGCTTCAGTAGCTCCACTTGTATATATAAGTTCATTTTCTTGAATATTTAACAAATCACATATTTGTCTTGTAGCACTATTTAATAAAACTTTAGATTTAACACCTAAAGAATGTATTGAATTAGGATTACCCATAAATTCTCTACTTGCTTTATTATAACTATCAAGTACATCATATGAAATTGGTGTTGTAGCTGAATAATCTAAATAAATCATCTTAATCACCTAGTAT
>JAEEZR010000004.1 GCA_016292035.1 Caryophanales bacterium | reverse complement strand
TCCATCTACTAACATGCATCTTTGGTTAAAATCTTGTGCTAAACGAACCATAGCATCATAAATAGAACTATCTCCATGTGGATGATATCTACCCATAACATTACCAACTGTTGTAGCACTCTTTTTATGAGGTTTATCAGGAGTATTACCATCTTCATACATACTCCATAAAATACGTCTATGAACAGGTTTTAATCCATCTCTTAAATCAGGTATTGCACGAGCAGTAATAACACTCATTGAATAATCAAGGAAAGAATTTTTAACCTCTTCTACTATATTATTTTCAGTTAATTTATCTCTCTCATGAAAAGTTCCACCAAATTCAGTATTAACATCTGTTTCATCTTCAAATTCATGAACTTCTAATTCTTCATTTGGATCAATATCATTAGTATCACTACTAATTCTATCTAATAATTCATCTAAATCTTCTCTATTTTCATTATCCATCATGCTTCACCCCCTAAATATCAAGATTTTGAACAAATACTGCATTTTCTTCAATAAATTGTCTTCTAGGTTCTACTTCATCACCCATTAATTTTTCAAATACATTATCTGCTGCTACACAATCTTCTACAGTTATACGTCTTAATGTACGATGATTTATATCCATAGTAGTTTCATTTAATTCTTCAGCATCCATTTCTCCTAAACCTTTCATACGTCCTATTTCTACACGACTTCTTACTGTTTCAGGTAAAGAATTTAAATAAGACTGTAATTCAGGTTCATCAAGTACATATTTTCTAGTTTTTCCATGTCTTATAACAAATAAAGGTGGTTGAGCAGCATATACATGTCCTGCTTCAACTATTGGTCTAAAGAATCTATAGAATAAAGTTAATAATAATACACGAATATGTGAACCATCTACATCGGCATCGGTCATGATTATTATCTTATCGTATCTAAGTTTACTTAAATCAAAATAATCACCAATACCTGTACCAAATGCAGTAATTATACTCTTAATTTCTTCATTTCCTAGTGCTCTATCAAGTCTTGCTTTTTCTACATTAAGTATTTTTCCTCTTAATGGTAGAATTGCTTGAGTCATAGAGTCACGACCTTTTTTAGCTGATCCACCAGCTGAATCTCCTTCGACTATGAATATTTCAGATACAGTTGGATCTTTACTCTTACAATCACTTAATTTACCAAAGAAGTTTGTAGTAGCTAAATCACTTTTTCTTGTTGCTTCTCTAGCCTTTTTAGCAGCCATTCTTGCATTTCTTGCTAAGATTGCTTTATTTATGATAGTTCTTGCTTCTTCAGGATTTTCAAGTAAGAATCTTTCAAATCCTTCAGCAAATACTGAATCTGCTAAACTTCTAACTTCACTATTTCCAAGTCTTCCCTTAGTTTGTCCTTCAAACTGTGGATTAGGATGTTTACAAGAAATAATCATTGTTAGTCCTTCTTTAACATCATCTTCCTTAAGATTTTCATCTTTTTCTTTTAATATATTATTTTTTCTTGCATAACTGTTAATAACACGAGTTAAAGCACGTTTAACTCCTTCTTCATGTGTTCCACCATCATGTGTATTAATATTATTAACGAAACTATATATATTAGAATTATATGAAGTATTATATTGCATAGCTACTTCAAACATAACACCATCTTTTTCACCTTCTAAATGAATAATATCTTCATGAATTGGTGTTTTTTCTTGATTAATAAATCTAACATATTCAGAAATACCACCTTCATACATAAATGTTTCACCAGTAGTATCTTCTAAATCTCTATCATCTCTTATATTTAAAGATAATCCTTTATTTAAGAATGCAAGTTCTCTTGTTCTTACTTTTAAAGTTTCATAATCATATATATCAGTATCAAATATATCAGGATCTGGTTTAAAACTAACAGTAGTTCCTGTTCTTGATTCTTCACAGTCCCCTATTACATGTAATGGTTCTACAGTATGTCCACCATTTTCAAAACGAACTTTATAAATTTTACCATTTTTATAAACAGTAACTTCTACCCATTTTGATAATGCATTAACTACAGAAGCACCAACACCATGAAGACCACCAGATACTTTATATCCTCCACCACCAAATTTACCACCTGCATG